>CAZPDI010000001.1:0-69402 GCA_964585425.1 uncultured Candidatus Saccharibacteria bacterium
CTTCCGCGCACCATATATTGTTCGGGCGATTAGCTCAGTTGGCTAGAGCGCCTCGTTTACACCGAGGATGTCGGGGGTTCGAGTCCCTCATCGCCCACCATAGTTCTGTCTGGATCTGGCGCCTTAGCTCAGTTGGTAGAGCAGTGGCCTGAAGAGCCTCGTGTCGTTGGTTCGAATCCAACAGGCGCCACCATACAATTTATACATGCGGGTGTAGCTCAGTTGATAGAGCGCTTCCTTGCCAAGGAAGAGGCCCAGGGTTTGAGTCCCTGTACCCGCACCAAGAAAAGGCTCTCACGAAAGTGGGAGTTTTTTCTTGGTATGAGCATGGGACGAAAACCCGTAAAGCGAAGCGAGGGGTTTGATAGCGAGGAGCTCACGCAAAAGCTTGCTTTGAGTAAGCGACGAAGATATATAGAATAGTCCCTGTACCCGCACCATTATGACCCAAATGTTTTCAAACAGTATACTTTCTAACATCTGAGCCATTTATTGGCTTTTTGTTGCTCTTTAAATGCTTAACGCCCTCCATACTGGCAGGGCGCCAAGCGTGAAGGGCTGAAGATCTGGCAAGACGCTATTGCGTCTGCAGGGCACGAAGTTGGTCTTGAGTAGCGCATCTTGCGTCGAGGTGGTGGGCGGCGATGAGGATGCAGGCAACCATCAAAGCGCCAACACCGCCGACCGCCAGCATGCCCCAGTTCACCCAAGGCGATCGTGCTGTCTCGCTAACAAGGAATGGGGCGAGAACTACCAACCCCAGGATCATCACCGTCAGGGTTCTCAGTACCCACTTATCCCACTTCTTGTGCAACTTCTGGTGTCGATCTACCTCTGCTTCGAGTTCTTGAACTGTCTGCGACATGGTGTGCCTCTCAAGGGTCGAACGGACTATCTACTATTATGCACCAGTTTTACCTATTTGCAAGATGGTCACTTCACAACTATAAAAAGATATATTTTACTAGTATATCGCTTATCATTGACAAATTACTGTTTATGTGCTAATATTTACTGGTTCGCTCTATCAGGCGGAAGAAACATCCCTTTTGACACACCAACCGACCTGGAGGTCGACCGTGAAGCATTTGTTTGCAGTCTTGCTCATCGTGCTGTCAGCGTCTTTGGCAGCCCCTGCCATGGCGCAGGACAACCCCGAGTACTTCATCCCTGCCACGACGGACAGCAGTCCGCTCAGTCCCGACTCCCTGACAGGAGCCGAGCTGCACCCAGGCATGAAGGTGGTCGTCCACTACACCCACCTCGGCGACGAACAGGAAATCACCATCCTGACTGAACCCTTCTTCTACCACGACTACATGTGGGTCTTCGCCGAGACCGACGACTACCGTGGAGGCACCTACACCGACATGTTCAGCCTCGCTGGGATGGGAGCAGGTACCTACGACGGAAGCGCGGGTTCGTTCTGGAGTGCAACCAACTACACGACGGTTGCACCTGGGCTCCCCGCCTTCTATGTCGTGGAGTCTGGGGACACCCTCTGGGGCATCGCCAAGAAGTACTACGGCGATGGCACCCTGTGGAACGTGCTGTGCACGACCTACCGAGGCGACCCGCAGAACCTGCCCATCGGCTCCAAGGTGTTCTTCTGCTAGAAGGGCAAGACGAACAAGAGCGCGGTAGACTGAAATAGGATCTATCGGCTCTACGACCCAAGAATTAATTTTCTTGGGTCTTTCTCATAGTATGAGTTTTGCTAATTAACATATCCGATAAACCGAACTGCTCGACAAGATATTTTAATTTATAATCATTCTGGGCTTCAACAGCAGATGTTTGAAATACGTCGCTTATCTTGCACCAAATGACACCCGTTGGGGTGTTTTTTGTTATACTTCAACTATGAATAAAATTCCTCAGATCACTGTACATGGTCGCTTTCAACCACCTTTGCATGTTAATCACTGGGCTTATATCGAGCAGGGATTTGAACGTGCCGAGCATGTAACAATCCTAATTACCAACCCATTCTTAGACGAGGCTTTTGAGGCATCCGCCAGCTGGCGTAATGATCCTACAAATAATCCTTTTAGTTATGAAGAAAGAATATCTATGTTTAAGGACTTTTTTACAGCCATGAATATAGATAGCCAGCGCTACACATTCAAGCCTTTTAATATTAAGGACGATTCGGCCTTTGCCGAATTAAGCTCTAACGTACCTAATCTTGTAAATGTATATAGTGAATGGAGCGCCAAGAAGGTAGAAGCGTTTAGCGAACATGGGCTTGAGGTTATTAGACTTGATATGCCAAAATCTAAACCTGTTTCAGGCACTATCATTCGAAAAATCTTTAGTAATAATGCTGGCCTCTCACCATTGCCCGATCGGCTCGTTGAAGCGGGCTTTATGCCTCAAGCAGTCCCTGGATTGCTAAAAGTCTTGGCTAAGCGCAAAGGTAACAACTAAATGAAAGTTGTTACTGCTGGTTTTACGTACACAGATATCGATGCCTATGCTGGAATTATTGCCTACGCCGAACTACTACTCGCACAGGGATTTGATGCACAAGCAGTTAGCACCGCGCCAACTAACGAAAGCGTATCAAAAACCGTTAGATCTTGGCAGCCCGATATACAAGCCGCCTATACGCCTGATAACCAAGATAGCTACATCCTCATCGACATCTCTGACCCAGAGTGGTTCGAGAAATTCGTCGATTTAGATCGTATTGATGAAGTTATTGATCACCGTCCGGGCTTTGAAGATTTCTGGCAAGAACGAATTGGCGATAGAGCGACTATCGAGCTAGTCGGATCAGCCTGTACTCAAGTATATGAGAAATGGAAAGCTGCCGACCTGCTTGATCAGATGAGTGTGACTTCCGCTCGCCTACTGGTTTGCGGTATTCTTGATAACACTCTCAACCTCAAAGCCACTATCACTACTGAAAGAGACCATGAAGCCTACGAGGATTTGTTATCTCGCGCTGACCTACCACAAGACTGGGCAGCTCAATACTTTACGGAGGTACAAGAGGCAATACTCGCAGATGCCGTAAGCGCCGTTAAGAACGATACCAAGATGCTTAACTTCAAGACGTTCGACAACACCTTATGCGTTGGGCAATTTGCCGTATGGGATGGTCATATCGCCCTAGAGCGCCATCAGGAAGCTCTTGCACATGCATTGGGCAACATACAAGATCAATGGTTCATGAACCTCATTAGTGTTGGCGAGGGTAAAAGCTACTTTGTAGCTAGCGACAACGACACTAAAGAATGGTTGTCTGACTTGCTAGGTATATCGTTCGAGGGTAACGTAGCTGTCGCAGATCGCATGTGGTTGCGCAAAGAGATGCTTAAGCAAGATATTGAAGCTGCAAACGCTAGTAAATAATTAACTGGTTGCCTTTTGGTTCGGGCAATACCGGTACTGAGTGAATATCGTCTGTGATGAGCCAACTAAAGAGTTTGAGAAGGTTCTGTAGCTCCGCACCATTGACTTTTATGACTGTTTATGATAATATGTAGACCAAGTCTGCAATTCCGTCCACATCAGAGAGCAGAGGCACCTACCATGTCCGATCAACTTGCCCCTGTCGTCACTGATGTGGCCACAGAGGACAACCGAAACGCAATCTTCACCTTCGAGGATGGCCACCGACTCACACTCGAGGGCTACTTCCGTGGCGACGGTTGGCCCATCGAAGACCTGTTCCGGGCGCGCCTGTTCTACGGCGACGATCTGGTGATGGTCTACAACTTCCTGGGCACCTCCGACGAGGATGAACACCAGTTCATCGAGGTCGCCGAGGGCTACACCCACGAGAGCATCGCTGCTTACTTGTGGGCGGTCTACGAGCACATGGGCGAGGAGTACGTCTCCAAGCCCCGCCGTGAAGACCGAGCAGCCTCCCCGGAGCTCCACCTCCCCTGGAGGCTGTCCTGCAAAGCGGAGCGCGCCCTCCCCGCCATCAAGTCGGGTGCCAAGGAGTTCCCGCAGCGAGTGCAGGAGTGGCCGGTGCGCGAGTGCGCGGATCACGGGCTCATCTCCATCGATGATGGCGATCACAGCCGCTGCCCTGCACCTTCCATCACTGGTGACGGTCCCTGCGACAAGCAGCTCAGCGAGCCGTTCGTCGTCGTTCGCAAGACCTGATCCACCGCCCCCGTCCGGGCATCAACGCATTGCAAGAAGTGCGGAGAGCCTGGCCGGGGGTTCTTCGTATCTAGGTTACGGTATTGGTAAGCTGATCAGTAAATAATCAGTTTCCTGCTCTTTGGCTCGGGCAATGCCGGCACAGATCGAATATCATCCATAATAAGCCAGTCAAAGAGTTTGAGAAGGTTCTGTAGAGTTGCACCAAGAAAAGACTCTCACATCAGTGGGAGTTTTTTCTTGATATGAGCATGGAGCGAAAACCCGTAAAGCGAAGCGAGGGTTTGATAAGAAGGAGCTCACGCAAAAACTTGCTTTGAGTAAGCAACGAAGCTATATAGAATAGTCCCTGTACCCGCACCAGATGACACCTTTTTGGTGTTTTTTGTTATGATAAGGACATGAAAAAGTTCACAACGGTTCAGGAATTTTTAGATGATCTGGATGCCGATAAACGGGCACAAATAGAGGCCTTACGACGTGTCATCATGGCTGCTGAGCCACGGCTCAAAGAACACATTAAGTGGAATGCTCCCAGCTATATCCTGGATGACGAGGACCGAATCACCTTTAACATTATGAACAAGCAAGGGGTGGTCAAACTCATTCTGCACATGGGTGCTACACGCAAAGAAGACAAAAAAGCCACGCCAGTTATGCAAGATGCCAACGGGATCATTGAGTGGAGCTCCAACATTAGGGGTATGATCACCTTTGCCGACAGTAGTGAAGTTGAGTCTAAGCTACCGGCGGTTAAGCAAATTATTACACAATGGCTTAGTATACCTGCATGATAAACTTGTAATAGATAACATAAGGAGGGTGCGTATGGCTAAATACGTAGATGGATTTGTGCTCGTAGTACCCAAGGGCAAACGAGCATGAGTGATGCAGATATGCGCAAAGACATGACGGTAGAACAATACCTCCAATCGCTTGAGGACGAGTCGCTTCAGGCTGATACCAAGCAGCTCATGGGGATCATGCAGAAAATCAGTGGCGAACAGCCAATATTTTACGGCTACGGTACTATTGGTTATGGCATATACAAATACGAGTATACTAGCGGCCGTAGGGGCGAAGCTCATACTCTGGCCTTCTATCCGCGCAAGGGCAAGATAACCATTTACCTTATGGACGGCACTAAACGCTACTCAGAGCTACTAGCAAAACTAGGCACACACACTACCACTGGTTACTGCATTTATCTTAAGCGATTAAGCGATATTGACTTAGAGGTTTTAGAAAAAATTCTGCAGGAATCATACAACCATATACGCGAGTTATCGGCGGCCGGGCCCATAGATCACATCTTGTGGCAAAAATAAGAATCTACATCTTGCACAACAATAGTACTTATGGTAATCTCAAGCTATCAGACAGGTAAAAAATGCCATCAAAAAAGAAAAAGACTCAATTTAAGAACATCAAAAAGGGCTGGCTCCCCAGTAGCCGTAAGGCCAGATTTACACTTATCGGCTTATTCGCCTTAATAATTGCCGCTGTCGGTTACGTCGCTATTCGACAAAGTTTTGCCTACTCTGGCTATTTTGTGTACTACAACCAAAAAGACTACCGCTGGGCCAATAAGCCTTACCCTTATATTCCTGGCACTCGAGATCAATCGGACATTGCTATGTCACGCAGCGGCTGTGGGCCAACGGCCATGGCCATGGTAGCCAGTAGCCTTAGCCGGAGCGCTTCACCGCCCGACGTAGCCCTGTGGTATGGTAAGCGGTTTCACACCAGCGATGGAACCTTGACTAGCGTATATCCAACGTTCGCTCGAGACTATGGCCTAAAGCAGGCGTATCTGGGTAACTTTGCTAATGGGCAGGGTCGTCAAGCCGTTCAAAATAGACTCAAGATAAGCCGCTCACTAGTAATCGTTCATGCTGGTCCGGGCCTCTTTACCAGGGGCGGACACATCATCGTGCTGCGCGACTACAACCCCAGGACAAAGCAATACTTAATAGCTGACCCTAATAACTCCAACAATAATCGCTGGTTTAGTGATCTTGATCTTATTCGTAACGGAAATCTGAACTACGCCTACGGATTTACCCGCTAACAAGTCGAGCTGCTAATTATGCGGCATGTGGTCGTAGAGATGCTCCATGCCGTAAGAATGGCGCAGTAGCTTCTTGGTCTGATCGGTGGTGACGCCAATCTTTTTACCGGGATTCATGATGTTGTGCGGATCAAAGAGCTTTTTAACTTCTACGAATACCTTATACACATCCTGTCCATACAGGTCTTTAAGATAGGGCGCGCGACTCAAGCCGTCGTTATGTTCACCGCAGGTACTACCGCCAAGACTGATGACCATTTTGTAATACTCATCAGCTAGCTTAAGAACCTTGGTGCGATCTGTGGCTTTACTAACATCCATAAAGGGCTGTAAGTGCAGATTAGCGTCGCCGGCATGCCCCCAAACCGCAATATCCAACTTATACTTTTTAAGAAGTTTGTAGGTCCCCTCTAGGAGCTTCTTAATATTATGGAGCGGCACCACGCCGTCTTCAATGATTGGTAAGGCTTTTTGTTTGCCTTTGTTCATCCAGATTACGGCAGCAGCCGAGTGACGTATGCGCCAGAGTTGCTGTTGCTCATCTTTTTTAACCGACATGCGGTGACTACGTGCATAGTTTTCGAGTATCCTAATAGCCCGATGAGCTTTGGTTTGACGCACAACGCTCGAATGATTATCGAACTCACACAACAAGACAATCTTGGGTGTTGGCGAAGGAACTAAACCACGGATCATACTGGGATGGTTCTTTTGTAAGAACTCCAACAGATTCTTATCGACAAACTCTAGAGCACTAGGCTCGAGCTTAATGAGTTTACGGCACGCCGCGGCCATATGGTCAAGATCATCAAAAAAGCCAACGAGCAGCGTAGTGTGCGGGTTATAGATAGGCACACTTAATTGAGCCTCGGTAACGATACCAAGCGTACCTTGCGAACCAACGATCATCGGCGTCAGGTCAAAACTACCGTACTTACCGCGAACGCCCCATAGGTTGTAACCGGCAGCATTTTTGCTGGTATGAGGACGAGCTTTATTAAGTAATGATTGGTTCTTGGCAATGAGCTCATCGAGCTCTCGGTAGATTTTACCCTCAAGGTTCTGTTGCTGCTTTTTACGAGCCAGTCCAAGCGGTGTAAGGCGTTTCGTAGTAATGATTTCGCCATTACTGAGCACCACCTGTAGGCTGCGTACATACTCGCGGGTTGATCCGTACTTAATCGTTTTTTCGCCACAAGCATTATTGCCAATGGCCCCGCCAATACTACTAAAGTTAATGCTCGATGGATATGGAGGCATAAAGCGATGATGGCTATGAAGCACCCGCTGCAATGATGCATAGTGGACGCCCGGCTGAACAATCACCAGGTTCTTATCGATTTCTTTAATATGATGCATGTGGGCCGGGAACACCAGGCTCACCCCTTCGCCCAGAGCACCACCAGATTGATCGGTGCCGCGGCCACGAGCTGTAATGCCAATGGTTTTGCGCTTACTGCGGGCTTCTTCGTCTAAAATCTTGACCACTTCGCTCACATCCTTGGTACTTGTAGGGTATACTACCGCCTGAGGTGTTTGGGTAAAAATACTACCATCAACGGCAAAGTAATCACGAATGTTTTGATCGGTAAAAATATCGGCCTTGGTGGCTTTTTCGATTTTAGTAATAAGTTCTTTGCGCATATGCTTATTGTAGCAATTTGGCGACTGTTATGCGACAGTTCAGGGGAACATTTATACGAAAAATCCTTTGGGATGATCCTTGTTCAAAAAAACACTTTTTTGCTTATTGCAACTTTGTGGCATTAAGGGGGTCTTATCGCAACTAATTCGCAATAAGCAAACAAGCCGTTTTTTAGATAGAACCCCGCCCCAGCCCCTGGCTTAAAGGCAAAAGATATGCTAGAATCTGCTAGTTACCCAACCACGCGCGAGTGGTGGAATGGTAGACACGCTGGCTTCAGGTGCCAGTGGGGGCAACCCCGTGGAGGTTCAAGTCCTCTCTCGCGCACCATTTATGAATATTTAGTTACATACGCGGGACTAATGTACTGCGGACCGTCCAGTTTTGAACATTATAAAATCGATCGGCGGCAGTTATGATCTCGCCATCACTAATGCCCTGCACCGTTTCCTCGGTTACATACAGGTAGTTTGGCGTATAGAGCATAACTGCCGGATCATCGGCACTCCACGTGTCTAGGAAGCTTTTAAGGCGTACTTTGCGTACATTTGGGTCAGTGGTGGCGCGCGCCGAAACCAGGGCTTTATCGGCCACCGGGCTACTGTATTGTGCAACGTTTAAACCAGGAGCCTTAGCCTGCGAGGAATGCCAGTAGGGATACGGATCTAAATCGGCACCGGCATTGAGCCCATACAACAACATGTCGTAATTACGGGGCGTAATATAACTACGCTGCAAGCTGGCGACGTCCAGAACCTCAACATCCAAAGCAATACCAACAGCAGACAACTGCTTAGTAAGACGCTCGGCGACTGCTTGATAATCATCATTCTGGGCAGTCACCATACTCAAGGTGAGCTGCTTTCCGTCCTTAGTTCGCACCGAATCGCCACTTTGTGTCCAGCCAGCCGAATCCAACAACTTTTTGGCTTCCTGGATATTCTGTTTAGGTATTTTGTAATCACCGGCAGCTGGCAGCTGACTCGTCAAAGCTGGCACAACCAGCGGCTTAGCCTGATCCTGCAAAATAGATGAAATAATTTCTTGACGATCAACGGCCGCAGCGATGGCTGATCGAACGTTAACGTCGCTCAAAATTGGACTCTGATTCCTCAAGAATAAGGCGACTTCCTCGGGGATCGAAAGGGCATGTAACGTGGTGCCGCGACCATAGCTGGACCCCGAAGTATTTGCCGAGCGCGCCATACCCATAACTTGATGCTTGCGGAAAGCCGATTGCAGCTCCGCCTGGGTGGCATAGACGCGCAATACGATACTGTCCAACTTGGGCTTACCACGGAAGTAGTTAGCATTGGCCTGCAAGGTAACTGAGCCGTTTTCGGTATCAAAGTTAGTCACCGCAAAGGGCCCGCTCCCCACCGGTACCTGGTTAAAGTCGGAGACCCGCAAATCAGCGGCGGCCGTAGTCTTGAGTATGTGTTCCGGCAAAATGCCCACGGTGGTTGAGTTTAAAAACGCGTCGTAACGTACCGGCAGCGTAACTACCACGGTTGTCGCATTAGGCGTAGCAACCTCAACGCCCTTCCAGGCCGAGGCCATTGGCGATCGCGTATCCGGATTTTGAATACGATTAATGGTAAACGCCACGTCGGCCGACGTGACCGGCTGATCATCCTGCCACTTAGCATTGGGCTGGAGCACAAACGTATAGGTTCGCCCATCAGGACTTACCGTCCAGGATTTAGCTAGGTCACCCTCAATTTCGGCCTTATGGTTATAGCGAGTCAGGCCAGAGAACACTAGTCGCGCAGCATCGGCATTGGCGCCGCTATCTGCCAGAATTGGGTTGATGGTAGTAATGCTACCGGTTATACCCTCGGTATAGGTGCCGCCCGGCTGGCCAGCTAAACGTAAATAAAAACTGCGTAGGGACCTGAGCTGCAAAAAGCTCACGATGCTAATAAGGGCCACGACGCTCAGCCACAACACCGTCACGCGGCGCACCGGCTTATTGTTCTTCCAAGGCGTTACGCCCTCATGTTGAACCCGCTCCCAAAAATGTCGAATAGTAAGCGACAAGCGCTCTCTGGTTCTATGTAGGGATCGTGGCGTTAGCCCCATAACATATCCTATCCGTTACTTACTTCTTAGCCAGTAGACCGAGAATCAGCGACAGCACAAACACGACACCGCTAATGATAGTGAGGTTAAATACTACCTTTTCGGCTCCTCGTTTGTTTCTAAAATTTCCTGAGCTGCCACCAAAGGCATCACCCAAGCCGCTGCTTTGTTGCTGGAGTAAAATCATAATCGTCATGATTATGGCCGATATTACGGTAATAGTGTAAAAGAATGTTTTCATGCTGTTGCCTTCTCCGATCTGTCATCTAATAAATAATTGACGCCCCAAATAATAATAACTGCCATTATGGCTGAGCGTACCGAGGTAATGGTGAACTTGGGATATAAAAAGGTTACCAGGTAGAGCATCAAGGCGTTAATCACCAGCATAAACAGGCCGAGCGTCACGGCGATGAGCGGCAAGGTAAGCACGACGATCAAGGGGCGCAACAAGGCATTCACGATACTGAAGATGAGTGCCGCCCAGATGAGCACGCGTAATCGACCAGTATAATCAATACCGCTTAGCAGTGTAGCAGCAGCCCACAACCCTAAAAAGTTGACGATCCAGCGGAGTATAAAGCTTTTTGCGATGTAACTCATTTTGCATTCTATTTTAGCATATTGGCGTCTAAATAGCCACGGAGAGCCTTGGCTTTGGCGGGGCCAATAACCTCTGCCAATTGCTCACGAGTGGCCTCTTGAACACCTCGACCAGACCCAAAAGCCTTGACCAATTTTTTGCGCGTGGCCGGCCCAATGCCCGGCGCATCATCAAGAATTGATTTGGTCGCCCGCTTGCCACGCAACAGACTATGATACGTCACCGCAAAACGATGAGCTTCATCGCGTACGCGCTGTAGTAATTGTAAAACGTGCGAGCTTTCGGGTAGCAAAATGACTTCGAAATCAACATTAGCGTACACCCAGGCCTCATCTTCGTAATGTCCACGCCTATCAATAGCTACATCAGCTGTTCGGCGACGAATAATTTCTTCTTCACGCTTAGCCAATCCAATGGCCGGGATGGTGATGCCGAGCTCGTCGAGTACGCCCAAGGCGGCACCAAGTTGCCCCTTACCGCCATCGATAAGTAGTAAATCGGGCTTCGGCCACGCAGTCAGGTTCTTGGCGCTAAAGCGTCGTCGCATAACTTCGCGCATGTGCCCAAAATCATCATTACCCTTAAGTTGCATTTTAAAGCGCCGATACTCATCTTTATGCGGCACGCCATCGGTAAACACCACCATACTAGCAACATTGTCGCTACCCTGCATATGCGAGATATCATAGGCCTCGATACGCCGCGGTGCGCCCTTGAGTTGCAACCTGTCGGCTAACCCCACGAGAGCTTGATCGTTACGCAGATCAAACGCTTCATTTTCGCCAAAGATCATCTGCTTTTTAAAGCTCAGGAGCAACTGGAGCTTGTCGCGCAGCTGACCGGCCGCTTCGAACTCCTTCTTTTTTGCGGCTCGATCCATATCCTTTTTTACCTGATCAATCAGCTTGGTGTGTTCGCCACGAAGATATAACTTGAGCTGACGGACCGTGCGCGCATATTCCGCTGGTGTAATGGCGTTTTCTTCGGGCCCCGGGCATAAGCCAAGGTGGAACTGCAAACAACCGCGAGCCGGCATGGTGCTATGAGTAACATACGGAAAGGCTTTACGTAGTATTTTAAGTGCTTGCCGTACACTGTAGCCATCACTAAACGGTCCATAATAGCTAGCACCGTCATCCAGCGGACGACGAACGTAGCTCAATACTGGATATACATCCTTACTAAGCCGCACATATTGCCAATGTTTGTCATCGCGCAAATCGATATTAAACTTCGGCATGTAGCGTTTTATAAACTCACTCTCTAAAAAGAGTGCTTCGACTTCACTATCAACCGTTATCCAGTCTGTCATCGCAATGTTCTGCAGCAGAACCAACGTCTTAGGATCACGATCTTTGCGAGTCTGGAAGTATGAGCTGACACGGTTCTTAAGATTGGCGGCCTTACCAATATAAATAATCTTGCCCTTGGCGTCTTTGTGGAAGTAGACACCTGGTTGTTGCGGCAAGGTTTTAAGCTTATCTTTAAGTTTTTGACTAATTTCCATATTGCCTATTATAGCTCATTATGATGTAATCTATGCATCCGTCGAAACAGGGTGCGACGCGAAGCACTTTCTTACATAATCATCCAGGGGGAATGATGAGTATCTCTACGAGTCGAGAAAACGTCATTCGCAGCGTGGCGCAACATTCGGCCGCCGAGCTCGAGCTCAAGGTACTCGATGGCGGCGTAGATCAGTCGGGTGTCACCACATATGTACTGAAAAAAGTCACACTCGTCACGCCAAGTCTAGAAGAAGAGGAGCTTCTACTGCTGCTTATTAATCAGCAGCTTCGATGCGGTCTGTTCGTTACTGAACTCAGAATCTGTTACCCCATGACCTCGATGGTCAAGTTCATCAGCCTCAACTAGTATCCAGGAGGTATGACATATGCCCGTTCCTGAAAAACGCGAAAACCTGATCCATACAATGGCTATGAATCTGGCTGCCGAGCTAGAGGAGGCTGCCGAAAGCAAGGCGGACCGATCAGGCCTAACCAGGCACTTGCTTAAAGGTCCAATGCATCAACCGGCCAATAATGATGAACTCGTGCTATTGAGAGATTCACTCAATCGACAACTCCAATATGGTCTTTACATCACCTGTATGTACACCCTCTATCCAAATGGCTACATGGTAGATGTGATTTGCGTAAATTAACGCCCTACTGCGCGAGCCTCCGCCGCCTGGTGGGGCGCTCGTCTTTTTTACAACAGATTATTGGATTTCGTGCGTAGGATTTAAGATAATTTTAAGATTTATTCCTTATTCTTGATATGTGAATACACAATTACTAGACGCAATGAGAATCATTATCAGAGAAGAGCTTAAACCGTTTTACTTGAGACTGGATGAACACGACTACAAACTCGATGCCATACTTGAGGCTTGGCAAATTCAAAAACGACACCAAAGCAAACTCGAAGATCATGAACATCGTATACGGCATATTGAGCATCGACTACCCGCTATCAGGTAATCTGCTAAACTAATAGATGTGAAACGCATCGGACTACTCTTTGGCTCGTTTAACCCATTGCATAATGGACATCTATTATTATCTGACTCTGCGCAAAAAAGTACCGAGCTCGATGAGGTCTGGTTTATAGTACAGCCTCAGAACAGCTACAAGCCCATTACGGAGTTATTAGATTATGACACACGTAAAAATCTGATTATTACATCCGGTTTATATCTTTTTGAGCCCAAGACGAAAAATTATGCTCATTATATTCTTGAGACACTTAAAGAGATTAAAGGCGCTGACCTGACGCTCATTCTTGGCGAAGACCTATCGGCAAGCTTCCCCTATTGGGAGGATTACCACGAGATCAAAGAGTTGGCACAAGTGTATGAATCACCGCGCCTGGACGATATCTCATCCGGACTGGTTCGTGATCGCTTACAGGCCGGCCAGCCTATTGACCATCTGGTTCCACGCTCAGTAGCCGATTACCTTCGGCCGTAATGAGCACGTCGTCTTCGATGCGGACACCTATCCCCTCTTCGGCGATATAAATACCCGGCTCACATGTCAGCACCATACCGGCTTCGAAGACTGCTTCACGACTGCCCACGTCATGAGCGTCAAGACCTAAAAAGTGTTAGGTAATATGTTTAAAATAACGACGATAAGCTGGCCAACCTAGCTCACCTTCTAACTCATCGGCCTTTTCTAAAGTTTCAAATAATCCAATCTCAACCAACGTATTAGCCATGATCTGAGCCGCTTGGCGTTCAAATTCGTTGAATTTGACTCCTGGTTTCATCAAAGCTAATGCCTCTTGCTGGACCAATCGGACTGTATCTATAATCTGCTGTTGGCGTTCACTCAACTCATCAATCGAAAACGTTCGCGAGATATCCGCCGCATAACCTTCGACTTCGACGCCGACATCAAACAAGACCAGATCACCCTTATTCATTTTAGTCGCATCTGGCTGATGATGAATAATACAGGTATTTTTGCCAAATGAGATAATAGGCGGGAAGGCTTGCTCATAGCCTCGCGCGCTACAAAATTTAATAAATTCGGCAGCTATTTCTCGCTCAGTAACCCCCACTTTCAACAATGATTTGGCGTGAGCTATGGCTAGATGCGTCTCAGATATAGCCTGGGATATCACATCAACTTCTTCATCAGATTTAATCACGCGCAAATTTTCTATTTCGGGATTGATCGCCGCCAACTCTACATCTGGATGAGATTCTTTGATCAGGTTCCATAACTGCCAAGCTGCTATCTGACTCACTGCAGTATCTGGCATGTCTATATACACAATTTGTGGCGAATCCTTCAGGAGCTTTGCTATCAGCTCATCTCGCTCTTTATACTCCTGGATCGAATCTATACCGCTCTGAGTCCTCAGTTCAGCAATCTGATTGCTACGCCCCTCCCAGACTGCCATAAAGGGATGGAGCTGTGTAATGTACAGCTCTTCAATAATACGCTCATCCTGGGTCTTTTTAAGCACCAAAATCGCATCTGGCTGACTGATACCGGTCAGATACAAAAAATTATTACTCTGCCGGAACGGATAGGTGGCGTCGGCAGTACGCTCAATCTCTGAATTACCCGCCAGTATAAGCATACTATCTGGAGCCATAGTGGCCGCTATCTGTTGACGCCGATGTAGATAAGTCGCGCTATTCATACCTCTATACTACCATGTCAAAACCTATTGACATTACTATCACTTGGGAAGATAATATCACACATGTTTGAGCGTCTCTGACGCTCAGATAGAAACCCGACAAAGCCAACCTACTACCCCGAAAGAGGTCCCGTGACCAAAATCACGAACCGCAGCATCGCTCCTGCTGGCAGCATCTCCCAGATCGCTCAGCTCCACCAGGACGGAGAGATCGACCGCGACCAGACCACTCAGGTGATCGAAGTGGTTGCGGAACATGCCGCAGAGGCGCCAAACACCTGTCCGCGCTGTCAGCGCGCCAACTGCCCAGTGACGAGGGGCGGCAACTGCCAGTTGCCAGACATGAAGGTGGTGGATCACCTGGTTCGTCAGCTGCAGACCTCCAACTGATCTCGAGTCGGTCCTATGGGATCGAGGGGCGACGAGGCTTGGCTTTGTCACCCCCTTATAAAATAGTTGACTTTACATGATTATTAAAGTATAGTTATTGTCATGCTTGCATACGAAGTATGCGCGCACCTTACGACAAAGCCAACAACTACACCGAAAGGGGTCCCGATGGGATCTTCTGGAATTCTGGGGTTTCCCAAGGCTGCACACCGCGCCCCCACCATCAGCGAGGGGTACCAGGAGTACGTCGAGGAGATGACCGGCCTGGCCGTGTGCATGATCTGCGATAGCGGAACATGCCCCGGCGCCAGTGGACGCGCTTGCCCCTATGAACTCGACGTCTGCACCGTCTGCTGGCAGCTCGACTGCATTAGCGTCTTCGGTCACGACTGCCCTTCGGAGGAACGCTGCAACAACTGCGGTCACCTCCGGAACGAATTCGGCCATTACAGCAACTGCTCAATGCCCACAATGAAGCTGTGCGACGAGTGCGGGAGCGCAACCTGTCGCGTCAACCCGCCAAAGGAAATGCGAGAGGAGTACCCGTCGGACTACAATCCGTACTGGGATGACCACCACAGCATCTTCGATACGCTGGGCTGCCTCTTGGGTAGCCCGATCAGCGAGGAAGAACGGATCGCGGAAGAGATCGCATCGTGTTGGGCTCCGCGCACCGACCAGATGTCCCGAGATCGAGTACGGCAACAGATGCTGAGAACATGGATTGATCGTGATCTGGACAAAGCAGCTGAGGAAGCTCAGCAGCGCGCCGACCAGATGTCCCAGTCCATGCATCAGCTCACCGAGCTTGCGGACGACTACGACGACGGACTGATCTCCGAGAACGTGGTTCTGATGCTCCTCCGGGCTGATCATCGCGGTGTACGGCTCTCCGGGTGACCTTTGAGGGTCGGTGAGCGTCAAGGCTTGGCTTTGTCACTCACCTAAGTGTATATACACGATAAATACATTTAGGTGAGTATTATTAAGATAAACACAACTTCTATTGACAAATAGGGTTTAGTTTGCTATACTTATGCGCAATCTGGTGGAACACCCATCCGATAGAACACAGACCACAACCCAAGGAAAGCCCATGTCTCAGCTCGTCATCGTCCAGGGCCCCAAGCCCCGCACGTCCGCGGTGTCCGACAAGGATGCCCACAACCTCCGCCTCCAGGCGGACAAGGTGCTGGCCAGGCACCGCGGTGATCTCCCCCAGGAGATCGTCACGCAGCTGACCAGCCCGATGCCCGGCATCGTGGGCATGGGACTGCACGACGCGGCCTCCTGGATCAAGCAGCGCACCGCCAACCTCAAGCTGCAGTACGTGCAGCAGCACCCCGACTGCGAGGCGGCCATGGCCCTCAAGACCCGAGTCGACAACGTCCTCAACGGCGAGTTCGGCGACAAGGTCAAAAAGAGCCTCGACATGCGTGGTCAGCGCATCCTCGAGCTGGACCTGTACCAGATCTTGAGCACCGACCAGCTGAAGAGCTTCGCCCACTTCGTCAAGAAGGCCGAGGCAGTCGAGGGTCGCTTGCAGACCGAGAAGGCACGCAAGGCGGTGCCGGCCCAATCGCTCCAGATGCTGTTCCCGTCCAAGGAGAAGCGCGAGCGCAAGCCGAAGAAGGTCAAGCCGGCCTACGCCGGTCTCCCCGCACCGTCCACCGGGATCGTCACCGACTGGAAGAGCGACGTCGGCAGCGTCGGTGCCCCGAACCCCCAGGGTCCGGCGCCGGCACGCGGCGTCACCCTCCGCAAGTCCGACAAGGCTCGCGCCAAGGGAGTGAAGGGTGGTGGCGTCAAGACCCGTCCGGGGCGACGCAACTGACCAGTTGATCTGCGTTCCCCGAGTCATGACATCGTCGTCATGGCTCGGGGGATCAACACTTTATGACTTATTAGAAAATATACGATTCAAGTAAATACCGGTATGGCTGCCTTTTACTTTGGCGACTTTTTCGGGGGTACCTTCGGCTATAACGGTACCGCCACCAGCACCACCTTCGGGGCCCATGTCGACGAGCCAGTCGCTGGATTTGATGATGTCCAGATTATGTTCGATAATCAGCACTGAGTTACCAGTATCGACGAGACGGTTGAGAACCTGCAGGAGACGTCGGACGTCTTCGAAGTGCAGACCGGTAGTCGGTTCGTCGAGGATGTAGAGAGTTTTACCGGTGCTACGGCGGCTTAGCTCGGAGGCGAGTTTAATACGCTGAGCTTCGCCACCACTAAAGGTTGTGGCTGATTGACCGAGGTGAATATAGCCCAGGCCGACATCATTAAGGGTTTCGAACTTGCGGCGAATGGCTGGAATGTTTTCGAAGAACGCCACCGCTTCTTCGACAGTCATGTCCAAGACTTCGCTAATGTTTTTACCTTTATAACGAATTTCTAAGGCTTCACGGTTATAACGTTTGCCCTTACATTCGTCGCAGGTTACATAAACGTCTGGCAAGAAGTGCATTTCGATCTTGATAATACCGTCACCACGGCAGACTTCGCAGCGCCCACCCTTGACGTTAAAACTAAAGCGCCCGGCTTTATACCCACGAATCTTGGCTTCGGGCGTGGATGCAAATAATTCACGAATGTTGCTAAAGACGCCAGTGTAGGTAGCCGGATTAGATCGCGGTGTGCGACCGATTGGCGATTGATCAATACTGATGACTTTGTCCAGATTCTTGAGGCCTTCAATGTCATCGTGTTTGCCAGGAACATCGCCGGCTCGATGATATACTTGCGCGAGTTTCTTGGAAAGAATGTCGTTAATCAGGCTTGACTTACCAGAGCCCGACACACCGGTAACCGTCGTCATCATGCCCAGAGGCAATGATACATCGATGCCTTTAAGATTATGCTCGCGGGCATTTTTAATAACTAAGTGCTTGCCATTGCCTGGTCGGCGCTTTTTAGGTATCTCAATTTTACGAGCACCACTAATGTACTGGCCGGTTAAACTTTCTTTAACTTTGGCAACTTCGTCTGGCGTACCGGCAGCCACCACGTTACCGCCGTGTTTACCAGCAGCTGGGCCGATATCGATCACGTAATCGGCCGTGCGGATAGTGTCTTCGTCGTGTTCGACGATAATGACGGTATTACCAAGATTGCGTAGACGCTCCATGGTGACGATCAACCGATCATTGTCGCGTTGGTGCAGACCAATGCTTGGTTCGTCCAGGATGTAGAGTACGCCCATCAGACTGGAGCCAATTTGCGTAGCCAAACGAATACGCTGAGCCTCGCCACCAGCTAGGGTGTTAGCACTGCGATCAAGCGTAAGGTATTGCAGGCCAACATCCTGCAAAAAGCTCAGACGCGCGCAAATCTCTTTCATGATTTGTTTGGCAATCACTTGATCTTTTTCGCTAAGTTCCAAGCCATCGAAGAACTCTACAGCGTCGCCAATACTATAGGTTGTCACATCCGCGATGTTTTTACCGTTGACGGTAACGGCCAACACTTCGGGCTTGAGGCGCTTGCCTTCACACACCGGACAAGGACGTTCGGCCATGTACTTTTCGATTTCCTTGCGCACAAAGTCACTATCGGTGTCATGATATCGTCGCTCCATATTGGGAATGACGCCCTCAAATGTTGACTGATAGGTACGGCCGCCTGGACCGCGTACTGGAATCTTCTCGTCCCCTGTTCCGTACAAAATCGTCTTGAGGTCGTTGGGTTTCATGGCGTTTACGGGCGTATCAATACTAAATCTAAACTTATTAGCCACACCATTGAGTAGTTTGGTATACCACGTCATCCGACTCGTAGTACGACTCCATGGGCGAATAGCTCCTTCGTTAATGCTGAGGCGACGATTTGGGATGACAAGCTCAGGGTCAACTTCTAAGCGTATACCAAGTCCCGTACAGTGCGGGCAGGCACCATGCGGTGAGTTAAAACTAAAGTTACGGGGAGCAATTTCTGGAAAACTGATCTCGCGGTGCACCGGACAGGCAAAGTGCTCGCTAAAGTCTTTTTCTTCATCAGTATCCACAAAGTGAACCTTAACGATGCCGTCACCCAGGCCCAACGCTTGTTCCACCGATTCGCTCAATCGCTTAACGACATCTTCGGCAATAACCAATCGATCGACGATGGCCTCTACGGTGTGCTTTTTTTGTTTATCGAGATCCGGGAATTCATCAATATCATATAGAGTGCCGTTAACCCGCAAGCGCGAATACCCAGCTTTTTTAAGTTCTTGCACGACACCGCGATGCTCGCCCTTTTTGTCGCTAACTACTGGCGCAATAATCATGATTTTAGAATCTTGCGGGGATTTCATGATTTGGCTCACAATTTGATCGGCCGATTGTTTGGTGACTTCGCGACCGCAGACGGGACAATGTGGCACGCCAACGCGCGCGTACAAAAGACGCAAATAATCATAAATTTCCGTAACGGTACCAACCGTACTGCGCGGATTACGGCTCGACGATTTTTGATCAATAGAAATCGCTGGGCTCAGACCGTCAATTTGATCGACGTCTGGTTTTTCCATAAGACCCAAAAACTGCCGGGCGTAGGCACTTAGGCTCTCGACGTAACGGCGCTGACCTTCGGCATAAATGGTATCGAATGCCAAGCTAGACTTGCCTGATCCAGAAAGGCCAGTAATAACGACCAGCTTATCGCGTGGAATCTCCACGTTAATATTTTTGAGATTATGCTCCCGGGCACCACGAACTACGATTTTGTCATGCATAACAGACGGTTCTCCACGGTGACTCACATGTCACGTTAGGCTCAAATTATACACAGTTTAGACGAACTTTACAAGTCTCTACAAGCGCTTTCAACAGATATAACTATGTCAAAAGTGTTCATTATGAATGACAATTTAGTTATTACTTATTTGTAGCAAACTTTTCGTTATAGATGGCGCTGGCTCTATTCCCCATACGGTCTTGGATAGTTCGTAATTCTGTCCGAACGTCATCATTAACCTGTCGAATTTGTCGACGCACACCCTCGACCACATTCTGTCGTAGGTCCTGAGCAGATATGTCAAAACTGCTCCTATTACCAGCGTCAGTAATATCCAATGACCCCTGTTGAATTGCGGACAGTTGACTTGCGATAGCATCAATATCTTGTTCATACGAGTCAGCCGCAGAAGAAACTACAAATCGTAAATTATCTAATGCGCCGAACAATTGCGAATCATTATTACGATACGCTTGAGTATCGGTAGCTCGCAATAACGTGTCTGCACTGTCGCTGCCAAGTGTTTCGGTGACAAACAATTGTTTACGGACTTCTACGCTACCTGCCCTGGTATCCTTTGAAGGCTGATCTTTGTCAGGCTCCTCCATGTCTTTGACGGCGGTCTGAATTCGAGTAATTAAGCCTTTAATACTCGTTTCCAGTGAGGTACCATCTGCTAATTCTTGTAGTCGTGGCAATTCTTCGGCAGCTAACTTATGCAATGTGACGGCTTGCGCGGCGATCACCTCAGTAAACTGATTTACGTCATCTATTACTTGATTAAAATCATTTTGATACTCTCTGAGTAAGTCTTGGATCTTTTCTTCACTAAACTGGGTTACTTCTTCTGGGGCGGATTCAACAATAAGTTCGCTAGCGTCTACCGCTGGCGTTATTGCTTCGGAATGATCTTCGTTTTCTGGTCCATTTGCTCCTTGTTCTGGCATCTTCTATCTCCTTTTGGCTTTCTTTAATTCTTTTAAATCGGCAATTTGATCGCGCAACGCAGCAGCTTTTTCGAACTGTAAATTTTCTGCCGCAAGATCCATTTGAGCGGTCAGTTCTTTAATAAGGCGACCACGCTCTTCCTGAGGTATTTCTTTAGTGTTGAGCTTTTGAATATCTTCGACCTCAGCTTCTTTTTCGGCCTGCATACGTTCGGCCAATGCCTTCTTGATTCCAGCTGGCGTGATGCCATGCTCTTTATTATAAGCCTCTTGTCGCTCACGACGTTCACGAGTAGTGGTGATGGCTCGGTCCATAGATCCGGTAATGTTATCGGCATACATAATTACGCGACCTTCGACGTGACGTGCCGCACGCCCCATGGTCTGGATCAAGGCTGATTCACTACGCAGGAAACCTTCTTTATCGGCATCCATAATAGCGACGAGTGACACTTCGGGCAGATCAAGCCCTTCTCGGAGAAGGTTAATACCGACTAGGACGTCGTATACGCCTAGTCGCAGATCATGAAGAATATCAGTTCGATCCAAGGTATGTACTTCGCTGTGGAGGTACTGAACTTTAATACCTGCTTCTTTGAGGTACTCGGTTAAATCCTCGGCCATGCGCTTAGTAAGGGTAGTCACTAATACGCGCTCGTGTTTGGCGATTGTGTCGCGGATCTCGCCCATAAGGTCATCAATCTGGCCTTTGATTGGGCGGACATCGATTATCGGATCAAGAAGGCCGGTGGGGCGAATTTCTTGCTTGGCGATTTGTTTACTGACGCTCAGTTCGTAATCACTAGGCGTGGCCGATACATAGATAGCCTTGTTGATATGACGATCGAATTCGGCAAAGTTCAGTGGGCGGTTATCCAGGGCACTGGGCAGGCGGAAGCCATAATCAACCAAGGTAGTTTTACGAGCCCGATCACCATTAAACATACCGCGGACCTGCGGAATCGTGATGTGACTTTCATCCACAAACATTAAAAAGTCGTCCGGGAAATAATCGAGCAAAGTTGCTGGCTGCTCACCGGCTTCGCGATCGCTTAAGTAACGCGAGTAGTTTTCGATACCACTCACAAAGCCAGTTTGCTCCAGCATCTCCACATCAAAATTAGTGCGCTGTTCAATGCGCTGGGCTTCGATCAGTTTACCTTCTTGTTTGAACTTAGCAACTTGAATCTCGAGATCAGCCTTAATATTGGTAATGGCATTACGCAGCTTTTCCTGGGGCGTTACAAAGTGTTTACCCGGAAAGACCTTGAGGTTATCGAGCTTCTTAACTACTTCGCCGGTGAGGGGGTCAACTTGTTTGATGTCGTCAACTTCATCGCCGAAGAACTCGACGCGATAAGCTGTTTCCTCGCCAATCGGAAAAATGTCGACATTGTCGCCACGTACGCGGAAGGTACCACGATGAAAGTCGGTATCGTTGCGCGTATATTGAATATCCGTCAGTTGGCGGAGCATTTTGTCACGCTTACGGGCAGTCCCTTTTTGGATATCCATGGTTAGAGCGGTATAGTCGGCTACATTTCCTAGACCATAAATACAACTCACACTGGCGATAATAATGACATCCTTACGAGTCAACAAGCTCATGGTTGCGGCGTGACGCAGTCGATCAATTTCTTCGTTAATCGACGAATCTTTTTCGATAAAGGTATCACTACGAGCAATGTACGCTTCCGGCTGGTAGTAATCGTAGTAGCTCACAAAGTACTGTACAGCGTTATCTGGGAAGAATTGCTTAAATTCGCTATACAGTTGGGCTGCCAATGTTTTATTGTGACACAGGACCAACGTGGGCTTTTGTTGATCTTGAATAATATTAGCCATCGTAAACGTCTTACCCGAGCCAGTTACACCGAGTAAGGTTTGGTCGCGATAATTCTTTTGCAAACCATCTACCAGCTCGCCGATCGCTCGGGGCTGATCACCAGTCGGTTTGTAATCACTTTTAAGGGTAAACTTCATACCCTAAGTATAGCACTGTCCAGTTAGTCTTTACCTATACCCTTGAGCACTACAGCGGTTTTGATTCCATCCGGTAATGGTTCTCCCTCGTGTCCCATTTCTGCCCAACGCAGTTGCATTCTTTCCTCAATATGACTAAGTCTTTCAGTTTTATCTTGATATATATTTCTAAACGATTCAGGGTCAGGATCCATTTTTGAACGCAAAAAAGGTGATACCACCTCTACTGCCAGCACGACTTTTATATAGGATTTTTCAGTAACGAGCTGTAATAGCTTCTTTAAGTAAACAGTTTCAGTTGCATCGACGCGCAATGTATATGTTAAATCAGGATATTGAAGATGAAGCTGATCAATTTGCTGCAAAGTTTCGTCATAGGTTAAAGAGTTAACGTCATCATAAACAATCGTCTCTGCATCGCGTAGCCCGACCTCGTCTAGTATTAAAGCCTCAGCATAACCTCGGTAACTGTCGTTTTCACCGGTTTGTCTACGTTGACTCTGTAATTCCCTGCTGCGTAAGGCACTCATCATGTCAACCGGAGGTTCGCCAGTTTGCAAGCTATCCCCAGTAGTATAAACTGATCTGTTACTCACATCTTCTTTAAAAACAATTTCAACTGGCCCATAACTTTGTGCCAGATCCTGCTCCCCCAGTAGATCTACATCTTCTAAAAAACCATGGATGATTTCTGATCCGTCCTCCTGTCGTAATCCATATTTTTCCTCATAATCTCGACGAACTTTTTGATATGAGTCCATATTGGTACGCGCTCCGCCCTGGGTTATACCGGTATCGAAGAAAGATTTGAGATCACCACCTGAGTCAATTAATTTGTTAAAATTTTCTCTCGAGATACGGTGTGCCACACGCACAAACGGCTCACGCTCTTGAGCTCTTTCGATGATCGTTTTAGCTACTTCAGAATCTTTTATTCCCCACTGTCGAGAAAACCCTGCAACATCATCAGGATATGGCCGTTGGATTTCTTGAGCCCGCTTTTCGGCACGCTCATGTCGGCCAACAATGAGCATGCCGTGTAGCTCTTGATTAAAATCCGGATTAGCAGAATCTTGATCACCAAGCAGATTGTTATCTTGAAGTGTCTCAACCATACGTCAAGTATATCACTTCAGTTTTCGGTAGCGGTGATCGACCATTTGTGTGAGGCGGGAAACGAGGGTAGCCGGGTCATCGTCAAAGATGATTCCGGAGCGATTCCGTTTAGCTGCCTTGAGTACGGTTTCGACGGCGTCAGTCATGCCGCCAGACCCGACAAGCACACCCACTGGTGTTTTTTCTTCCAACGCGATCATGAGTTCGTTGAGGGTTCCAAGCCGTCCGCCGACCATTATTAAGGCGTCGCTAGATCGGACCAGCAATACATCGCGCCCCATGTAGCCAAAGCCCGTGTAAATGATGCTGCCATAAGCATCGGTTGGTAACTTATATTTATTGCGATGATCAATGCGGCTGGTAGCCGGCGAAAAGCCCAGACTGGTGACATAGTTGCTATCCTGATCATGGGCGGCTTTGGCGGCATAGTACGGTAAGCCGGTGGTAGCACCAGTTACAACTACATGGCCCTGCTGAACAATTTGTACGCCCACAGCCTTGGCCAAGCCTTTGGCCAAATTAACACCATCACCCTTGGCTGCGCCTGACACGCAAATATTGTATTTAAGTTTGGCCATTATAGTTCCTCCGGTTTAATAATTTCGTTATCTAGGCGCTCCAGAATCTGTTGCCGTAATACATCTGAGCCCATGTAGCGCGCAAAGACCTCGTTCCACAGACTTTCGCGAAAATGATAGCTATAGCGATCCTCAAAACTAACGCCGTTAGAGTAACCAAAGGCATTGTCTATAAGGTTAAAGCTAATGATACCGCCCTCCAGCTGCGTACCAATAAAATCCAGTCCTTGCCAAAATTTGAGCTGTGGATCGATATCAAACAATGCCTCATCTGCGGCCCGCCAATGTAAGTCCTCGGGCTGAACATGCGGTTCAAAAATCTCGGGGTGCTGTTCGTCGCCGAGCTTGGCGAAGTAGCGCTGGATTACGCGCCAATGGACATGATGATTGGCATGGATGGAGACCTTTGGCGTACCAGCGATCAAGGTCTTACTGAGTACCTCGCCAAAATTTTTCTTAGCCGAAATGAGCTTAAAGTAGGCGCTATAGAGGCGAATCTCGTTATGATAATGCAGCAACATCGACAGTATCTTGAGTGGTGCGCCGGGCATGCGCTCCACCGTCATTGGCACCACACCAACTACCCCCATTTCTTTACTATGCGTTAAGTTATGAAGTTTTTTAGTTACAAAATGCTCGGCGACATCACCCCACTTGTGCGGATCAAAGACAATTACCTTAATCTGGCGCTCTTCAAAGTCGTCCGGCGTCATATGGTTATATATTTCGTTAAATTTATTAAGCCAGTCGGGAGTTTCGGCAAAGCGTAAGGCTACGAACAGCTCGGCAACATCCTCGTGTCGCAACAGGGTCTCGATGGAGTCGTACCCGAGTCGTCGCATGATTGTTGTGGGCGTAAACTCCGTAAGCAGCGTTTGAGCCACAGACTCCTTAAGCGCAAAACAAGTCCGCTCAATATTAGCCTGTTGCACCGTCTCGATGAGCTTTGGAATTAAGGTGGCCAACGTCTCGTCGTCTGGAGCCCCAACCACCTGCGCCAGTCGACGGTTATCATCTTTGGACCGCTGCATTAACGCCGCAAAGGCTTCTTGTGCAGTCGCTTGGGTAGTAAGGCCAAGTTCGGTCAAAACAGCGGCCGAGCGCGTGGCCAACTCCGCCAACAATTGTACGTCGGCACCAATGTGACCGCTGCGCTGCTCAAGCTCTTTGATGCTTTCGGTAAATAACGGTTCTTTAGCTAGTAATAAATCTGCAAGCTTACTCAACGCAACCTCACAAACGAATGGTAGTTAGCTCAATGGGCTTGAGTTTTTGGGGCTTTAAAATTCCCGCCTTAGCGCCATAGTGCTGCACCACCGACGTGGCGTTGGCGCTTGCAAAGGTTACCGCCTCGGCCAGACTACCGCCAGCTGCCAGAACCGCAACGAATCCAGACCCAAAGGCATCGCCGGCGCCGGTTCTATCAATAACGTTAACTTTTTTATAGGCGCCAGCCTTATAAATTTTGTCGCTGTCGCTTACGTACACGCCGCGAGGACCATCGGTAACCACTACGTAATGACAGGCGCCTATAGTGTTCAGCATCAATTCTTTCGTATCACGTATACCAAACAGTTCCTGTATCTCTTGGGCGTTACCAAGCAATACATCAATATCTGGCAATACGGCCCTAAGCTTTTTGGGCTTAGCTAGCTCCGCGCTACCCGGCGCCAAGGCAATCTTGATGCTGCGGGTTTTGGCTTGCTTAATAAGTTGCTTTAGTACATCAAAGTTTCCGGCCAAGGAGGTGATGTACACCCAATCACCCTTAAAGCGATCCCATTTTATTTCTTTAGCCGACAGGTTGTGCGACGCCCCGCGGTAATTTAACACAACTCGTTCGCCGCTAGGAGCCACCAGTATTGTGGAGTACGACGTACCGTACTTTTGATCCTGCATAGCCAGATCAACATTCACCCCTTCGCGCCGCAATACACGCACTATCTCGGCTCCAGCCGCATCGCTACCAATCTTGCCTAAAAAACTCACATTAAATCCCTGGCGAGCAAAGGTTACCGCGGCATTGGTAGCACCACCCCCGGTGCTATGATACACATTATCAACCTCGACCTTAGCGCCTAGAGGGAACTGCTCAACCGTGGCTTTAGTGCGAACATCGCGCTTGGCGGTCAAAGACTTACCCGTTAAATAAACGTCCTGAACCGCCGCACCAACACAAATAATTTTAGATGCTGGCTTCATGAGCTGCTCTTTTCGGTATTAATTAACCACCGCCCCGATGATGATACATACACCACGGTATAGGTAAAGCTGGTGGTGTACTGATCGGTGGTATTGGTTTCGCTGTTTTTATACTTATTAAGTACATTGACCTGCACCACGTATCCGGCATCACCAGACTTAGTGTTACTTACTACGCGATAACTGGCTGGATAGGTATATTTTCGGCTATCGGCACTGATCTGGGAAAAGTTGTACTCACTGGCAAAGGCCGGCGTCATATAACGCTTCATTTTCGTTGCATCACCCGAGATATAGCCGTCCATAAAGCCAGTGATACTTGACTCAACAAGCTGCTTGTCTAAAACGTCTTGTTCGGCCTGCTGCTTCTTAGTCTTTATTTCGGCAGCCGCTTTAGCCTTGGCTTCATCACTTAGTTTCTTAAGTGATTCCAAATACTCATCAACGTTAAACAGTGCCTGATTTACATCTTCGGTAAGGTAGGTTAAGTCTTTTTTAGTCTTGGCGGTTTGATCAGCAGCTTCATTCGATAACTTCTGGGCCTTTGCCAGATCATCTTCGGTAATAGCGGTGATGTCATCGCTCATACCAGCTATTTGTGAGGAATATGAACCCATTTTAGTAACGAAGGCGCCGTAGGAGTCGATGGCTCGTTTATCGTTAAGGAGTAATGGGATGAGGGACAAACTAATTTTCTGATCCTTCATCGTGCTATCGAGTTTTCGCAGACTTGTGGCCAATACGCTAGTTTTTTCGAGGCTAGCATCGCCCTTAGTTATGCCGGCAATTTCATCAGATTGCACGGTTACGTCGTGCCAACCCTCGATAGTAAATTGCTTAGTGTAGCTCATGCGACGATTACGCCAGAATAAAAGACCCCCGATGATAAGCAGTAAAATCAATCCGCCAGCAATCCAGGCATTGCGTTTATTAATATGCCGTTTAAGACCCGGCTTGGACGCTTGAGGCTCGACGGTACTTTCGACTTCTACCGCAGGATTTTCAGATTGTTCCATGGTGTTCCTTATTTGTTATGCTTATCATACCTTAGCTTGGCCAGTACTGCCAAATACGTCCATATGGGACTCTACGATATGCTGTATCGAGTCCTCAACGGGACCCATGAGCTTCATAACAGCGTACTCGTCGGGATTGGCCTTTAGCTGCTCTTCCAGTGTCGCCCGGAAGGCTCGACGCATCTCGGAGTTTATATTTATTTTGGTGACACCGATCTTGGCCGCATCCCGGAAGAAATGCGGTGGCGTGCCAGAACCACCGTGCAGTGAAATGTAGCAATCAATGCTATCGCGAATGGCTTGAAGCAATTGCAAATCAAGCTTTTTTGGCACGGGGTACAGGCCATGGAGATTACCAATACTGGCTGCTAACGTATCAATACCTGTAGCACGAACAAAAGCGGCTGCCTCCTCTGGTTTTGTAAATGTCTGCTTGACCTCATCATAGTTAATGGCTTCGGTGTGCACATTAGAGCTGCCAGCAAAATAATGCATCTCGCTCTCCACCAGCGCACCAGTCTTGGTGGCATAATTAACGACTTGTTTTGTTTCTTTAACAATCTCATCATACGTCGCATTGTGTCGCTCTTGAGAAATATCAATATGAATAAATTCAAAGCCGGCATCCACCGCCGCCATGGACGCTTCGACACTGGGCGAATGGTCCAAGTTAAGATACATTTCTATCTTGTATTCCTGCTTGTAGTTATCGACCATGTCACAAATATTTTGCAAGCCTATGGCCTGTACTTCGCCATGACTGACCTCAACTAAACAAGGAGCATTTTTGGCTTTGGCAGCTCGAGCAATCGCGACCAAAGTTTCTTGATTATCAATGTTAAACGCACCAAGAGCGTAATGATTAGCGCGTGCCCGTTTAAATGCCGCTCGAGCCTTATGTTGATTGGTCATGAATTCTTCCTCTTGATTACTTCTTTGGCTGCCTGGGCAATATCAGCACTAGTTAACTTATAATGTTTAAGGAGTTCTGTCGGTGCACCCGATTGTCCGAATTCGTCCTGCACACCAATACGGGTCAGTGGTGTTGGACGCTGCTCACCTAACACCTCGGCCACGGCCCCGCCCAAACCCCCAGTTATCTGCGCTTCTTCGGCCGTAACCACCGCACCTGTTTTTCGAGCACTAGCAATAACCGTATGGCCATCTAACGGTTTGATGACGGCTGCATTTATTACCTCGGCTTCAATACCATCTTTGCTTAACTTGTCTGCTGCAACTAGTGCCTGATACACCATGGTTCCAGTAGCCACGATGGTCACATCTGTTCCTTGGCGATATACTTCGGCCTTACCAAACGTAAAAGGCGTGTCGGCAGTAGTTACGATAGGTGTAGCTTCGCGTGCCAAGCGGAGATAGGCCGGCTTAGCTGATTTGGCCAGTAGTTCTGTAGCCTTTTGAGCCTGAACCGAATCACAAGGAATAATCACCTGCATATTTGGTAAGGATCGCATCAGCGCGATATCCTCGAGCATTTGATGCGTAGCGCCATCCGGACCAACACTAACACCAGCGTGAGAACCGACGATCTTAACGTTTACGTCATTCAATGCAACGGTGGTACGAATCTGCTCCCAATTACGCCCCGGGCTAAAAGCAGCATAACTTGAAGTAAAGGGAATTTTACCCATAGCTGCCATACCGGCCGCCACGGTGACTAAGTTCTGCTCGGCAACTCCGACCTCAATAAAACGCTCAGGAAATTCTTTCGCGAAAGCATCCATTTTGGTACTTTCCGTTAAGTCTGCGCATAAGGCTACAACCTGCTTATTGTGCCTGGCGGCTTCGACTAAACCACGACCGAAACCCGCACGAATCGGTTCATACTTGAGTTCTGGCTGGAACAATTGAGGATTGAGATACATAGTACTCATTACTGGTGCTCCGATCTGATTTTACCGCCCAGGGTGCGCAGTTCATGAAGGGCTTTTTTGGCTTCATCAGCTACTGGCGGCTTACCATGCCAATGGAAATCATTTTCCATAAAGTCCACGCCTTTGCCCGGTACGGTATGTGCGATGATGACAGTCGGTCGAAGCGAGATACGCGCTGCAGTACAAGCATCGATGACAGATTGAACGTCATTGCCATCAATCTCTTGCACCGCCCAACCATTGGCCTTCCATTTATCAGCTAAGTTTTCGAGTGGCATGACTTGCTCGGTCGGGCCATCAATTTGGATATTATTACGATCGATTATGACCGTTACATTTTTAAGCTGGTATTTGCCGACGAACATAGCGGCTTCCCATACGTTGCCTTCGTCAAGCTCACCGTCGCCCATAATACAAAATACATGCCGCTTCGTGTTACAGTCGATGCGCAAGGCGGTTGCCATGCCGGCCGCCTGACTGAGGCCAGAACCCAGCGGGCCGCTGGTCGTCTCCAGGCCTGGCAGCTTCGTACGTTCCGGATGACCTTGCAAGCGACTGCCAAATTTACGCAATGTTTTTAACTCTTTTCGATCAAAATAGCCCGCTCGAGCCATAGCCGCATAACGCACTGGAGCCGTATGGCCATTACTTGTAATCAATAAATCGCGCTCTTCCCAGTCTGGCTTTTTTGGGTCATGATGGAGTACCTTAAAGTACAATGCAGCATAGATATCGGCCAATCCCAATGGTCCAGCGGAGTGGCCACTGCCAGCCTCGAGCAGCATAGTAATAATATCTTCCCGGATCCCATTGGCAGCTAGTTCGAGTTCCTGAATGCTCATTCGCCCACCATCGATAAATACGCCGATCCAACGTACAGGACATCGGCATTCAACTCACCGACATTTTCGGGTGCTACGCCGCCATCGATCGAAACTTCGAGATCCGGATTAATAGCCCGAGCAGCCTCAATCTTAGGTAACTGAGCTTTATCCATCACCCCGCCGTAATGACCGAGTTTGCCAGTAAAGATCAGGGCGTGATCAGCTTGCTGTAATAAATTATCAGGCTGGCTTTCGGGCAAATAGGCCACGCCGGCATCAACGCCAAAAGACTGAATTTCCTCAATACATTTTGCGTGATCACCATCGGCTTCGGCATGAACAATCACGAGATTAGGTTTTAAAGCTAATGCAGATTCGAGATGACTCAAAGGATCTTTAACCATTAAATGAAGATCTAACGCTACATCCTCGGGGACGTAGACTTGTGCAAGATTGATAGTTTTGGTCGGCGCAAAAACTCCATCACAGATGTCAACATGAATGCGTTTTGTATGAGGGATGAGCTTTTCCAGCCGATCATGGTACTCGCCCGGAGTCGTAGCCAGAATAGTTGGTACGATCTCAGCCATATATGTCCTCGATCTCCTTGAGTCGTCGTTCGTATTTTGGATTGGTGCTGAATTCTTCTTCTAGCCACGCTTCGGCCACATCAAAGGCTTCTTGCCGCGTTAAAAAACGGGCCGGGATACACAGCACATTGCTATTGTTGTCCTGGCGAGTCTCGCGAGCTACGGCAACATTCCAACATACTGCGGCGCGAATACCACGAACCCGATTTGCAGCTATGGCCATACCCTCGCCTGATCCACAGAGCAAGATGGCCCGTGCATCATCGTCATCGCCAATTACTTGAGTAGCTGCGGCAAAAGCATATTGGGGGTAATCGTCTTGATCATCAAAGGTATCGGCGCCCAAATCTTTTACCTGGTATCCGTTATGATGCAGGTGTTCGAGCAAAGCGTTCTTGTACTCAAAACCACCGTGATCGGCTGCTAAATAAATTGTTGATACTCCCATATACCCCCTACGATTTAAGACTTTGACCAGCCAGCGCAACCATCTCGACTAAGCGGTTAGAATATCCCCATTCATTGTCGTACCAAGCCACAACCTTTACGAGATTTCCACCGACCACTTTGGTAAGTCCAAGGTCGACAATCGAAGAATGACTGTCACCAATAAGATCACTGGAGACCAATGGCTCGTTAGTCACGGCCAGGATGCCTTTATAGCGATGTTCTTTGCTGGCAGCAATCAAGATTTCATTAACTTGCTCAACAGTAGTGTTCTTTTTTGACACCAAAGTAATGTCGCTCAAGCTCACTACTGGGGTTGGCACGCGAATACTTAACCCGTCAAATAAATCTTGGAGCTCGGGCACGGTCAGCGCGGCAGCCTTAGCGGCACCCGTAGTGGTTGGTACGATGTTTTCGGCAGCATTGCGACCCTCGCGCAGATCTTTGCTTGGACCGTCCTGCAGCGACTGGCTGGCAGTATAACTATGTACGGTGGTCATCATGGATTTTTCAATACCGAGTTTCTCGCTTAATACCGCCATAACTGGCGCGATACAGTTAGTGGTACACGAGGCATTCGAAATGATTGCCTGATCATGACCAAGCTTGTCTTCGTTGGCGCCAAACACGAAGGTATCGTGGCTATGCTCGGTCTTTTCGGGCGCGCTCAATACCACCTTTTTAGCACCAGCATCAAGATGTAACTGCAAGTCCTCAGGCGTAGTAAAGCGACCGGAGCTCTCGATGACGACATCGATGCCAAGATCGGCCCACGGTAACTTGTTCGGCTCCTTCTCAGCTAAGACCTTAACGGGATGCTTATCGACGATCAGATGATCCTCGTCAAAGCTGACGTCATGACCATACGTTCCATAGTTTGAATCGTGCTTAAGTAGGTAAGCAAGAGTTTTAGTTTCACCTAAGTCGTTGATGGCAATAACTTGCATATCATCACGCGCGGCGGCGATTTTAAAGGCGTTGCGCCCAATGCGACCAAACCCATTTATAGCAATTTTTAGTTTCATAGAAGCGTCTTTCTTATGCTTCTATTGTACCCCGCTTATGGTTATTTTCTCAAGAGATACCAAAGCATGTTATACGGATTCGAGATGCGGTATTTATCTAAGATTATCTACTGATTGAGACTGAACCCATATCGGTCCACCAGGGTACTTGTTGAATATATTCCCGTACACTAAATAACTAGCCTTAGTTGCGGTGAATTCTGCACTGCAATGTAGCTCAGTAGAAGTTCCGTATGTTTTAGTCGAAACGGCCCTCTTGCCAACATACTTGTAATTTAAATCGTACATTCGCATACTCAATTCTACCGTGGCCCGTCTGCCGCCCGACGCATAAGCACGCACACAGTATCTATATGTGCCACCCTTAGCTATTTTGACAAGCTTTGGCTCAAAGTCACTACTCTGCACTTCCTTACCCTCTGATATAGACATTTGCCGCTGCGTGCGCCAAAGGGAAACCCATGAGCTAGCGCTACTAAAGCGCACCACCAGGGCACCAATGATTGCGACAGCCGCAATGCCGCCAACAATAAGCCATTTATTAACTTTCTTTTTTTGACCGGCTTTAAGTTTTGACTTAGTTACTGGTTTCTTTGTTGCCTTCGCAGCCATAAGTGTTCCTTTGTTTTTATTTGATAAACCTTATGGTTACTTTATAGCGCGTTAACAGCACAGCGTCAAGTTTTTTATTATCATTACGAAAGCTATTTGCGGACTAAATACTCAGGAATAACATCGGCTGCAAACTCTGGCAGTAAGTTTTTTCCGTAAAATAATCGACTAAAAGCTTCGGCCTCCCACTTGGCGCCGGTCAGAGCGTTGTGTGGATCAACTTCGTTGGGCAAACCTACATATTGGCAAATATAATGAGAATTAACCGCGCTCATATTATTGTTTACCGGAATTCCTATGCCGCGTGCCATCATGTGTGCATAGACCACGCTATGCAGATCCAAGATGCGGTGACCAAGGTCCCAATCGATCTGGTTGCGACTAAAGGCGGCGTTAAGCATGGCCCAGTCGTTCCAAACGTTCTGACCAGCTAGCGTACGATCTTTGGCTTGATTGGCCCATTCTATAAATTGTTTAGCAAGCTCACCGAGTGTCGGTTTATTGGAATCTTTGATTTCTTCTTGGCTGAAGCCGTTGATCTGCATCGCGATCGGATCGGTGGTGGCCCAATCGGGCAACTGACATTCACCATAAAACTCACGACTCGGATCATTCATATCTATTGCACCCAAGCTCAAAATGGCGTGCTTATTTGGATCTAAACCGCTAAATTCTCCATCAACAACTATCATACTTCTAGTTCCTTTCCTCTGAACTCGGGCAGCTGCATAAGTTCTTCGATCGAGTTTGCATTTTTAAATATGTCTGAATAATAACGTAAACGCTGCTTAGCTCCAAGTGATTTGAACTCATCAAGGGTCATATATTCTACAACTATCTTCTCACCATTATCCATATTTTGATCAATTTGCTCATCAAAATCAGTTGCGACAAACGTATATACAAGCCAATCCACCTTATGAACCGGCGCCGATACGGTAACAAGTTTCCAGCTCTTAAATCGTAAGCCAGTCTCTTCGGCGAGCTCACGTTGCGCGGCCTGAAGTTCAGTTTCGGCCTCAACGTCGTGACGACCCGCCGGAATATCATAGAACTCTTTTGTGCCGGGCTGCTGCTCATGCACTACTACCAACTTATCGTCCTTAATAGCTATTACTTCAACGGTGTCAGGGCGCTTAAGCATCTCAAAGGTTTCGACGCTGCCATCAAACATGGTTTGTTGCCAGTGATATACATCAAAAATAACTCCATCAAAAACTTTCTGCGCCTTGTCCGGCAGGAGCTGTGCGTTCTCAGGAACAACCGTTCGCATAGGTCTACTGTGCGGCTTCGATTGATTTCTTAATTACTTCGCGAGCTTCGGCGGCGTTGCCCCAGCCGTTAAAGCTAACTGGCGTACCTGCCCAATCCTTCTTCCAATCCTTGTAGTGAGTATAGAAATGCTCCACAACTTTTTTAAATTCTGGGCCAAGATCTTCTACTTCTTGTATGTGGCTCTTGCTAACATCATCTGCGGCTACACAAATGAGTTTTTCGTCACCTTCGCCATCATCAATCATATTAAGCACGCCAATGGCGCGAGCCGGAACAACGATACCGGCTGGAACAGATTCGTCAATTATCACTAAGGCGTCGAGTGGATCGCCGTCATCACAAAGCGTTTCTGGCACATACCCATAATCGGCCGGATAGCCAAGAACTGTTCCGTTTACACGATCAAGCGTGATCATGCCCGTTTCTTTATCCATTTCGTATTTGTTGCGACTACCTTTTTGAATTTCGATAATAACGTTGATTTCGTCTGGGGCGTTTTTGCCCGGACCAATGTGGGTGTGATGACTCATATAAGCTTCCTTTTATCTGGTTAGATTATAGCAAAGCCGGCACATTTGCACCACAATTACTTGATTAAATATTACTTTTATAGTAGAGTTTGCTTATTCTTTTACAATCTAGCTAATCAGCCCACCACAACCAAACAAACAAAGGAGCGAGCGATGATCACATGTGAAGTGCAGGACCAGGCTGGCGGGAAGTCCACGAGCGTCATCACCCTCGGTGATGCCCTGGCTGCCGTTGCCTACCTGATCGGCATCAGCGGGAACTCCCAGCTTGAGTACCACGAGCTGATCGAGGGCCAGTCGTTGACCATCATCTCGGAAGGACATGCCCTCGTTGGGCAGATCGAGATGCCGGACTTCGAGGAGGAGGAGCCCTACTTCGGCCTGATGTACACCTTCTCCAGCAACGGCGATCGCGACTTCGAGCTGTTCAGCCTGCTGGTTCTGCCGGCAATGTTGCTGAACCTGCAGCAATGCGAACCGCAGGTGATCATCGAGCTCGAGCGGATGCGCCAACCGGTGACCGCCTGAGGTTGCGGTGAGTAGGCCAGGTTCCCTCCGGGGAATCTGTGCCGACCACCGGCTGATTGGCTAGATAAAAAGATTTATGATAAAAGTTTTTGAACTTGCGAGATCGAGGTATACAGCTCGGCTTGTAAGCCGGCTCGCAGGGCGCCGTCGACGTTGGCTTGGCGATCATCAAAGAATATAACATCTTGAGCCTCAAAACCTAATTGCTGTACAGCATACTGGTAAATACGAGCATCGGGCTTCATCATATTTAATTCACCCGAAATAAAGATTTGATCAAAATGCCGAGTAATACCATGACCTTCCATATACGGCCGTAAGCTTGAGCCATCATTAGAAAGCACGGCGGTTTTTATTCCCTTTTGTCGCAACTGATCAATGACTGCCAGCAAGGGGTGGTTGATAGCTACTTCGTTTTTAAGCTCCTGCTTAACAACCGAAACGGGACGTCCCACCCCGGCGGCTAATGCTTCGAAATACTGGTCTAGGCTAATCTCGTCCAGATCAATTTTGCGAGATGCCTCTTTTACCACATCATGGATGTCAGGATGTTGCGCTACTTGGTTTTCGGCCCAAATAATAACTTCGTCCGTTTGGATAACGCCATAAAAATCAAAGATGGCCGCTTTAATCATGAGATATGATGCGAGGCCAACCAGCGCTCGGCGTCAATGGCCGCCATGCAACCCGAACCGGCCGAAGTAACTGCCTGACGATATTCGTGGTCTTGCACGTCGCCAGCAGCAAATACACCCTCGACGTTCGTCATGGTGCCGTGATGCGTTTTGATATAGCCATTTTCCAGCAGATGAATCTGATCGGCAAAGAGCTCGGTATTTGGTCGATGGCCAATAGAATAAAAGAGTCCTTGGAGCGGCATCTCCGTGTATTCATTGGTGTGATTATTGTGGAGCTTGGCCGCGGTGAGCTCAGGCTTACCAATAAGTTCTTTGACTTCGGTATTCCAATGGAATTCTATCTTTTCATTGGCTTTGGCGCGATCCTGCATAATCTGGCTGGCGCGCAAGTGGTTGCCGCGCACGAAAACATTTACCTTAGTGGCAAATTTGGTAAGGAATACTGCCTCCTCCATGGCGGCGTCACCACCACCAACAATACCAACTTCTTTACCAGTAAAGAAGAACCCGTCGCAGGTGGCACAAGTACTCAAGCCGTGACCAATCATCTCGTCTTCGCGGTCCAGACCAAGCATAATAGACTTGGCACCAGTCGAGATGATAATAGCTTCGGATTGAAACTCTTTATCGCCCACCCATACCCTAAACGGACGCTTGCTAAAGTCGACCTTGGTAACATCTTCGGTTAAGAAGTCGACATCAAAGCGTTGAGCTTGCTTACGCATAGTACTCATAAGCTCGGGGCCAAGAATACCATTTTCGAAACCCGGATAATTTTCTACTTCCGTCGTCCACATTAACTGACCGCCCGGCAAATTGCCTTGTGGGCCAGCGCCACCACCCTCGATAACCAAGGGCTTGAGCGCTGCTCGACCGGTATAAATGGCAGCTGTCAGACCGGCAGGGCCGGAACCTATGATTATTACTTTGCGGGTGGTGTTGCCTGTCACTACGCCAGACCTAGTGCTGCATCAATTTTAGGCTTATCGAAGCCAAGGATGTGAACATCGTCTTTACCATCCTGGGCAATAACAGTAAAGGGTACACCCATTTGGCCACTGAGTTCAATCATCTCTTTGGCTTTGTCCTGATCAAGGTCGACCATGACGTCCTCAAAAGCAATGCCCTTCTCGGCCAAATACTCTTTTTCCTTCTTGCAGAAACCGCACCAAGTTGTGCTGTAAATTGTGATTTTTGGCTTACTCATAATTGTTTTCCTCCTATTCCCATTGTAGCAAACATGTCAAATAATGTAAGTGGCTAACATATTGCTTTGTGGTTATTTTGAGCGGCGAACAACCAGCCATGTATGACTACCTACCCCCGCGGGTAACCATCTACGGCTGGCAGCTCGCACCTCAAACACTCACCTGTTTCTAGAATAACAAATTTAGTGACGCGGGGCTAGGAGTGGTATACAATACATGCATAACGAGGATGGAAGATGCTCAAAGATTTTAAAAAGTTTTTACTCCGTGGCAATGTAGTTGATCTAGCTGTTGGTATTGTCGTTGGTGCCGCCTTTACGGCCGTAGTTAACAGTTTTGTAACCGCCTTTATTAACCCACTGCTTGGTATATTCTTGGGTAAAACTGATTTCTCTAAGGTCGTGTTTACCCTTGGGAAAACCACCTTCCCCATCGGCGTGTTTATTAGTTCGCTGATTTCGTTTGTAATTATCGCCAGCGTCATCTTCTTCTTTGTCATTACCCCAATTAATAAACTGATGATGGCAGCGCAGCGCAAAGAAGACAAAAAAGAAGCCGAGGAAATCAAGACTGATGCCGCAATACTAGAAGAGTTAAAACAGATCAACAAAACGCTAGCTAAAAAGTAGCTGTTATTTAATTAGATTCAGCGCGTCGCCGCGAACAACCAGATCAGAGACCTTGGCCAAGGCTGATTGCTCATCATACACAATCTTGCAGGCCGATAGCGCAGTTACCCTGTGGTCATCTGCCTTATAGCAGGTGCCGCTTTCGAACTTACCGTCGCCAGGGTTAGTATAGAGTACATCGTTAGTCTCGATTATTTCTATAGACCCAGCGGTATTGCGTCGTATTGCTACTGGCTTACGTGGACTTAAGAGGTCCTGACCAAGCATGGTCCGTGGCGTTTTGATGCCTAATAACCCCAGGATTGTTGGGGCGTAATCCAAATGACTGGCCGGTGCATCATCCTGAACAATAATGCTACTACCTGGAACATGCACGATCAGCGGAACATTTTCGCCATTGGTAAAGAACGTTTTTTGATCAAAGGCGTCGAGACCGCGGAACTTAGCAAAACCCTTGTCGTTTTCGCTACTCATAAAAGCACGGTGATCGCCGTAGAGTGCAAAGATGCTGCTGTCGTACAGGCCGTTGGCTTTGAGTTTATCGATCAACAGACCCACCTGCTTATCGACGTAGGCCAGACTTTGAATGTAGTTGATCTGGAACTGACTTAAACCTTCGGTACCCTTAATGCCGAGCACTTGCTCATCTTTAGGTATATCAAACGGCGTATGCGAGGTAAGCATGGTTAGCTGGGCGTAGAATGGCTGCGGTAACTTGGTAAGGTACGGCACGCTCTGTTCCACGAACTCTTTGTCGCTCAAGCCCCAACCAATAGGCTTGGTGACTTTATAAGAATTTATATCGTAATACTTTTGCCATCCAAGATAAGGATAGGCTACATTGCGATTCCAAAACGTAGCAGCGTCGCCATGGAAGACATTCGTGCTATAACCGGCATCACGCAGGAGCTCAGGCAAGCCAGCATAATCGTGCGTAGGATACTCAAAGAAGGCGACTCGATCCATGGTAGGTAAGAGTGAGTTCTGCGTCTCAAACTCACCATCAGCGGTGCGGCCGGTGCTCACTTGATCATGATATTTAGAATAATAGGCACTTTCTTTAACCAGCTTATTGAGGTTTGGCGTGATCTCTTGACCCTGGATGCTTCGACCAATCGCAAAGGCCTCGTATGATTCGAGCTGGACGGCGATCACGTTTTTACCCTTGGCGATACCAAAATTTGGACCAGGCTGCTGCTCGGGCGATCGACCCTTAGCCCACTGGGTAATATAGGTTTTATCGGCCTCGCTAATGCCGCGGGAGCTGGTGAAGTAGCGATAGGTATCGAGCACCGAGTACATATGCACGCCGACTTTAGCTACCATAGTACTGTTGTCGTATGGCACCTCCAGCAACTCGCGCAAACCGCCGTGCTTGCGCCGCTCTAGGCTCAGCATGCCGCCAAAGGCTATTACAAAAACAAGACCCACGCCCACCAAGGCGATGAGTCGGGTGCGCAAACGATAGCGCGGCTGTGGCTTTTTGCGATCAATGAACCAATACCACAGCGCAATTATTGGAAGCATGGCCACAAACACTAGTAGAATGGGTGATATTTTTACCTTAATCGAATCGCCAACCGAACCAACATACATTACGTACCGGAGTGCCGAACCACGAATAAAGGTGTTAAACGAAAGGAAGTAAATAAATTGGGCAACAAATAATAACTCAGCCAGAAATGCGGCAACACTCAGCCAAACATAGCGCCCGCGTCGATACAAGACGACGGCCGGACCAAATAAAAAGATACCAATGGCCAAGGCAGCAATAGTTCGTTGCCGCGATACCAAACCAGATATGTCCAGCCAACTATTAAATAAATGAGTCTGAACCACAAACACAAATATAAGAATAACCGGCAGCGACCATTGCTGACGGGCAGCCCAAACTTTAATGGCGAGCCTTTTTGCCCCCCGAACGATATTTGTCATGCTTATAGCTTATCCTGTTCGGGTGGGTTAGTAAATATTGTGGCAGCCTGCTCTTGTATCGCTCGGTAGCTACGACCCACTGGCACGAGGTTACCGTTGGCGCCGCTGGTAAGCAATCCACCGGGTGCCGTGGATAATACCCATCGTATAGGTTCGCCAGTTTTTTGCGACCACATCCAGGCCAAACGCACCATATTAGGGCCGCTAATATCAGTATCCATGCCAGTGCGCAGAGCATTGCTGACGGCCGCCGCACTTACCGGATTGAGCCAAACACGCGGCTGAACGAGCTTGGCCATTAATAAGGAAATCACTTCTTGCTGACGCGCCGCTCGACCAAAATCATTACCACACGTCCCCTTACGGCAGCGGGTGTACTCCAGGGCGCGGGCGCCATCCATGTGTTGCAAACCGGGCTGAATATTTATGCCGCACGAACGATATTCATTATCGGCACACGGATATTCGTTATCGATCAAGGCCTCTTTAACATCGACGTCTATGCCACCGACAGCATCAACCAGTTTACTCAATCCACTAAAGTTAGTTACTACCGTGTAATCAATCGGTAGATCTAAAAATTCACTAACGGTTTGTGTTGCCAACTTACTCCCGCCCAGCGCGTTAGCATTGTTAATCTTACGATAACCATAACCCGGGATATTCGCCTCGGTGTCGCGTGGGATACTAATAGTCGCCACTTGTTTAGTAGCCTTATTAAAACTCACAACCATAATGCTGTCGCTTAATTCTTGGCCGGCATGGCCAGGATCACCTTTACCGAGAATAAGTACATTAGTGCGTCCGTTGTTATCGGCTGATAATCCGGCCGGATCAAACGGCTTACTACTGACGCCCCGCAGAGTATGGATACCAAACCAACCCAGGGCAACGGCCGAAAGTATAATAATAGCCAAGAGCGCCAGGAAAAATCGTTTTACCCAGCGCCACGGCGAACTGCCTGCCGACTGCAATTTGCGTCGGTTTTCCTCTTCTTCTATCTGTCGTAAGTAATCATCGGGGCTCTGCATATGTGCTGCCATACCCCCATTATACTCCTATTAACGGTTATTTGTGGCTATGCTTCTCCCAGCGCTGCTCACGGCGATCTTGGAACTTATCGAGCTTAGCGAGTCGAGCGGCGATCTCTTTTTCGCCAACACCATCGGCCTTCCAGGTGGCAATTAATTCATCTTTAACCTTCTGGCTAAACTGAATGGGCGTTAAACCGGCATCTTTGACCAGCTGATCAAGCTTCTTGGTACCACGCGCCTCTTTAAACTGCTCGATGGTCATCCCCAGAGCCTTAGCCTCGGCAGCTTTAAGCCCCACTCGCCAGGCCGGAGCCTTACGTTGGATGCTGGCATGACGATGCGTGGGCGCGCCATCAGCCGCACTGGCCATAGCTGGCGTCATTACCATACCTACGGCGACAGCCGAGGTAACGATTCCGGTGGCTATTCGTTTGTAACGCTTGCGTTGTTTCTTCATTGGGCAACCTCCTTGTTACCTCTGTACTACAACGCTGGCGGTAAGTTTCTTTCGTTTTGAATCGACCTTGGTATAGGTTGCTCGTAAAAAGGACGGAACGGTCCTTGGCGCTGCAAATCGCGATTAATTGAGCTACGCGACAGACCGGATCCTAGGCAAATCACAAAGACGATTACCCCTAAGACAATGCTCCACTCTGGCAAATTTCTGGCATAATGCGAGCGATGGCGGAGCAGGTAAATCACCCCGGCGATAGATAAAGCAGCGATAAGCAAGAAGCCCAGCGGCAAATGATGCACATCAAAATAATAGCGGCCAAGCAGCCACGGCTTAAGTCCGCTGCGCGCAATCTCAAAACGTAGTACAGCCAAGTTAACTGCATAAATGCCAACTACCAGCGTAAAGGCTAATGCCGCCGCAAAGCCGGTACTAAGCAAGGCAAAATACCAGTCGGCATGCATGCGCACCTGTCCGTCCTTGATCTGGTCGAGAACCTGATTGCTAATGGTTGGTTGTTTACTTGTTCTTTTATTACTCATGGCGACACTCCCTGCGATGACAATAATGTTCTCATCTGCTCCTTAGCTCGACGGATGCGAGTAGCAACGGTATTGATTGGTAATTCTAGAATATCAGCAATTTCTTGGTAGCCATAGCCTTCTACCAGATTCAATAATAATGGCTCACGATACTTCGGCTGCAGTTCTTTAAACGATAATCGCAAGTTTTCGCCGAGTAGCTTCTGATCAGCCTCATCGGCCAGCGTATCGGGTACCGAAAACTCTGGCAGCGAATCAATCACCTGATCATCGGGTATGGCCACATAGCGCTTATTCTTTTTGGCGACGTTAATGGCCGTGTTATGAGCAATACGGTATATCCAGGCACTAAAGCTGTACTTGGGTTTATAGCTACGCAAGTTGGTGTAGGCCTTAATAAACGTCTCTTGTACCACGTCGGCACTGGCGTAATCCCCGCCCAATACGTAGGTCACATAGCGCAATAACTTGGCCTCATAGCGCTGCATAAGCTCTCCGTACACCTCAAGATCCCCGGCGATAACCTGGGCTACAAGATCGGCATCGCTGGCGGTCTGATGTTTGCTCATACGCCTATTATACAACCGTGGACGACAAAAACTTTCAGAAATTAGGCGCTGGCAATATTGCGGCGAGCAAAGACTATGCCACCAATAATGAGCAGAACAATTGATGCAGCCACCATTATTGCGACGTGACTGTAATTTAACCCTTTGATCAGTACGTTCTCGGAACCATAGTAATAATAGACCGAAAGTTTATCATACGGTTTGAGGGCTTCGACGCCAGCGGCCATAGCGTTTAAGAAATATCCGGAAACCGCCAATATGCTGCTGACGGCAATGGCGATGCTACGCTTACCGAATATCGCGGCCACGGCATAGGTTAAGGAGAGGAAGAAGACGAGGAAGAGCCAGACGTTAGCGGTGGCGGCAATAACCTTAAATACATCGAGGCTTAGGCCTTGTTGCCAGAGGCTGATACCTAAACCAATACACAAGCCCACCATCAGTAAGGCAAAGATAATAACGGGGGCGATCCACTTACTAAGATACACTCGGGTGCGACTAACTGGTGCAGCCAGGAGGGTTTGCAGGGTGCCATCTTCTTCTTCGGTAGCCAAACCAATACCCAGCATAATGCCCAGCACGGCGGCAATCATTGGCATGGTTTTACCAAAGATTTGTGAGCCAAAATACCCGGGCACGGTATTAAAGTCGCCACTCAAGCCGGCAATACTCTTGAGTGCCGGTGGCAGCGTCTGGAACTGCTGGTTGATAACGTCGCTACTGCCAAAGGTGCTGTAAAACACGCCGACAAACCAGGCGAGGAAGGCGAAGCCCAGGAACCAGCCGAGCAAGAACCAGCGTCGATCATATAGGGTTTTAGTAATTACACCGTGTGGCTTATACTTACTCATTTGATTTCTCCGTACAGCTTCATAAATACTTCTTCGAGCTCCAGCTCACGGTTGGATATGCTAACAACTTCATACTTACTGAGTGCTTTTAAGAATTCGCTAACATTGCCAGTAACGGTGCACGTCATGACATTGTCTTCAAAATGTATATCCTTCATACTCTTAAACGATTTAAAGGCGTCATGGGCTGGCTCTTTGGCAAAACGCACTTCGAATTCCTGTAATGAAGATTGGCGAAGCTTATTAACGGTGCTGACTTCGGCCAATTCGCCGCCCCGGATAAAGCCGACGCGATCACAAACCTTTTGGACCTCACTTAAGTTATGACTACTCATAAAGGTGGTGCCGCCATTAGCTTGATGATCGGCCAGTAACTCATAAAATGCCTCTTGCATCAATGGGTCTAGCCCAGTAGTTGGCTCATCCATAATAAGCAGCTGCGGTTTGTGCATCATGGCAGCAATCAAACCAATCTTTTGTTTGTTGCCGCGCGAGAGGTGCTTGATGCGCGGTCGCAAATCGGCCTGTAGCTTACTGGCCAAGATGGCAATCTGACCACTCTCCACATCGCCATGGAGGTTTGCCATGTAGCCGATGTATTGCTCAGCCCGCAAATTATCGTACATACTCATATCCCCGGCCAAGTAGCCGATGTGCTTGTGGAGCTCTTTATAATCTTGTACCGAATCATATCCCAAGATTTTAATCGAGCCGGAAGTAGGATGTATCAAATTCAACATGGCGCGTATAGCAGTAGTTTTACCAGCACCGTTTGGCCCTAAAAACCCGAAAATCTCTTTTTCTTTAAAGGTCAGGTTTATGTCTTTAAGCGCAGTCAGGTTACCGAATTGCTTGCATAAATCCTTAATTTCTACCGCATACTTCATATGCTTATTGTACTACCAGTCGAAGTATTTCTCAATTTCGGCATGCAGTACGGCTAACGGATCTTGATCATCCGTATGCTTAGCATCTTCCGGGGCAGCAGCATCGGCTTTATTCTTTGGCTTAGCCTTGGGTCGCTTCTTTTTATAGGCCAAGGTGCTTTTGAGGTTGTTCATAAAATGGAGGTAAGGCTCAAACATTTCTTCTTTATACAGGGCCGAGTATTTATTTCGATTCGGTATGATGAGCGTTTCAAGCTTGTCTTGTTCTATAAAGTACTTCACCAAGCACTGGAAGTCGCCGTCACCGCTTATCACAATTGCTTTATCGTATTTGTCATAATCTATCATGGCCTGCAGCACCAGCTCGGCGTCACAGTTACCCTTGGTGGTGCCGTCTTTATGCTCGATAGTCGGTTTATAAATACATACAAAACCGGCCGCCTCCAAGGTGTTATAGAGGTCTTCGTGCCCCTCAATAAAACCCACAAAAATATAGGCCTTCACCACGTTGTAATTTTCGGCTAGATAGGCTCGGAAACGCTTATGATCAAGCGGCCAGCCCATTTCGCGAATGGAGAGGTTGAGGTTTTGACTATCGATAAATGCATAATTGCCGAGCTGGTCGGTCTTGGGTTCCATGCAAAGATTGTATCACATACAGCCCCTCATTGCTATTGCATTATGTCGCAAAATATGATTAAATAGTATGGTTCTGCTACCTATCCCTAAGGATTCCAATGAATGCACCTGCCCGTCCCATGCCCGACATCACCGATGTGGAGCTGACCAAGAAGATCATCGATGAACGTGTGAAGCACCACAACCTGCGCCATGAAGATGGTGAAGCGATCTGGATGGTAGTCACGGCCATCGGTCATGCCATCAAGATCGGTGATCCTCAGTACAGCCCGATGATCGACCGCAACGTCACGGGGCTGCGCAACGAGGCGAGGCCAGGCGAAGTTCCGGTCATCTTGCTGTCCGACCTGAACCGCATCTTCTGTGACGACACGTTGATACGCGAGCTGCAGCGGGTGTTCCCGAGCATCGTCAATGATGCGGCGCGCGTTGCCTGCTGGAAGTTCCGCAACTGCATGTACGGATGCGACTGATCATGCGCCTTCGGATCCCCTGGCGCAAGCAAACCGTGCCGCCGCCACCCGCGACTGTCGCGATGAAGGCTGCGCCCCTGGTGCCGCCACCTCATCGCCGGATGACGGCCGAAGAACGCGCTGCGTGCTGCCAAGATCAGAGGAAGATCAAGCTGCGTGCTGCCAAGCGTTGTCGGCGCAAGGCCCGAAAGCGCCGACTGCGCAACAAGTAACCCCCGTGAGGCGGATCGCCGAAAGGTCCCTCTTGCGGGGGATCTTTCGTTATGGTGATATTGATTTATACCTGTAAATGTGATTAAATTTCCCTATTCCGTTTCGAGTCCAAAGGAGAGACCATGACGGACGCACATGCCACGGCCGTCTCCACGGTCTATTTTTGGCTCGAGTACGAGTTGGGTATCGATAATCCTGATCACGTTGAACTGACCATGATTATCGAGAATGGCTGGCTGCGCTATCGGTGCCCGGCCCACGACATCACCCCGCTTGAAATCGCCCGCCTCGAAGCTGCCTGCCGGCACCACGCCCATTCTCTTGAAGTGCACCTGAACCTGGAGGTTCAATCATGATTGTCCACAAGCACGACATCGATACCGCAGCTCGTCTGGCCGCCAAAGAGCGGTTCATGAACGAGTCATGGCTGGATGATCGCAAGGTGCGATCATGGTTCGCTTGGCTCGGTATCCGTCCTGACGGTCATCAAGCATTGCGCATCTTGCGCGCTGTGCATGCCACGGCTGCCACCGTGCGTGAGTACAAGATCCACCATCGCCACACGCGCTTCGGTCGAACGATGCGCCTGCAGCGCCGGCTCCCACCGTGGCCCGCCAAGTACGCGGATACCCCGGTCATCAATGCCGCGCAGATGCTGCTGGTGACTCAGCGCACGGACTACATCCACCTCACGGAGCTGACGCGACCAATTACGGGTACCAGTTATCGGCACGGCGACAATCGACGCGTCGATATGGAAACGTGCAAGATGTTCCTGGAGAACGTGCAGAGCAAGTTCATGCGCGAAGCCGTTTGGTCAGATGAGTTGGTATGTATCGAGAGCTTTGCGCGGCTCGGCCTGACGCCCGATGAGCTGCTGGTGGCCGAGATGGCTCTGATCCGTCTGATGAGTAGGTATCGGCACGAAAAGGGGCTTACCTGGTATCTGATGCCGACCTATGGCAGCCGGAGCCGCCGCTTGCACACCCTCACCATGGGTGATTTCTTGAACATCACCCGATTTCTCCAACCCAACTATGGCGACACCGACATGGAGTTTCTCATGACGCTGGCCGATCGTCTGCGTTCGCGACTTGCGACCTGATCTCGACACATACCCTCGCGGGGGCTTTTCTACGGAAAGGTCCCTGCGGGGGATCTTTCGTTTATAGCTTGCAATATCAATACTTTAAATGTATAATTTGTAAATCCGTACGACCAAGGAGTACCCTTGACCGAAGCCAATACCCTACCCAAGGCCGATGCCAGCGTCAAGCTGTCCGACGACATCATCGCAAGCTGCTACGAGGGCTGCGATCCCCGTGAGTCCGATCGAGCTCGCGGCTGCATCGCCGCCCTCAAGGACCTGCTACGGCTCGCCGAGAAGACGCCGAACGACGCGCGCTACCAGGAGATCCGGGAGTTCGACGCCGACACCCTGACCGTTGGCCAGTTCATCACCCTGATGTACCTGCCGGCGATGTCGCCGAATCAGCCCCGCCAGCTGATGCGCAACGTGCGTAGCAACTGGGGGCGACTCAACCAGCGAGTTCTCATCGAGCTGCGAGACAAGCTGGATGAGCGCTACGAGCCCCAGGACTGATCATGGGCATCTGGAACTCTCGGCGCAAGAAGACGACACCACCGCCACCTCCTCCTGCACCTCCTCCGCCGCCCGCGGCTGTCGCGATGAAGACTGCACCACTGGCGCCGCCACCGCGTCGCCGAATGACGGCCGAAGAACGCGCCGCTCTCAAGCTGCCCAAAGTGAAGGCCCGGCAGCGCCTGGCCAAGAACCGACGCGCCAAGGTCAGGAAGCGCAAGCACAAGAAGTCCTGATCGCGCCCCTGTGGGGACTTTTCTACGGAAAGGTCCCTGCGGGGGATCTTTCGTTTTTAAATGAGAAAGACCCAGGATTTCTCCTAGGTCTAGGGGCCAGGGATTCGACTACCCTGCACCCCCATCCACAACCTGTTCACGCCTGCATATCAGGCGGCAAGGTGAAGGCGTCAGGGTACGAGATGACCAGATCATTATCGTTCAACGGATAGATCGCGCCCCAGTCCGTAAGCACGAACCGTTCGCAGAACGTCTGATCCACAGCACGAGCATACGCTGGTATATCACGCAGATCGTCTTTCGTCAGCTCTTGCCCCCAGTAAAAGGTCCCTTTGTCATGAGAGTTGTGAGTAACGACCTTGTCATCAGGACATATGAATGTGTAGATCTCTGTGAAATCAAAGCCGATAGCCCCTTGCTGGTGCTTAACCCCGAGAGGGTCACGGCCTGCCGTGACGATGGCATCAACTCGAGACAACACGCCAGTCGGGTATATGTAGCGAGCCACCAACAACTTGGTGGCGACCACGTCGATGTGCTTGGTCTGGCTTTCACCCTCGGTATCCATGATGCGCCCCTTCGTTGGTTGGACTTGAAAAGGATAGTTGCATAATACTCCCGGCAGTTCACTGCCGCAAGAGTAAGCGGTTTACTAGAGCCCCTCTATAAATGTCTCGATAAAGCTATTCAGCTTGCTGCCAACTCGAGTAATGATCGAGTCTCGCTCCAAAATCTTGGGCTTAGCTATTAATGTAGCGGCAATCTCATTGCGGCGTGGCTTGCGGCCAGTGAATAAGTAATCGTTAATCAGTTTTTGCAATTCATCGGTCATTAGACCTTCTTCAACACACATGGCCTCAAAAGCTTTAGCGCGCTCGACATTCCAGAACGAATCAAACTCACCAGCTACATCTTCAGGATTCTCGATCTTGGGTAGCGATCGGGCAATAAATTTCTCAATCAGCTCGCGCTTGCTACGCAGCACGGCATTGCCCATAAGCGTGTTATTAAGATTATCGATTATCTGAGCTTTTTTTGATCTTCCGACATAACCCCTCGCTTTGTGTCTATTGTACACGTTTTCTTCTAATGTTTATATCTGTCGCCATCTTGACATATCGCTTGTGCTAGCATATTATACGTATATCCAATGGTTGTACCATTCAACTGTCGGGGAATTACATCCGAGAGCGACCTTCTTTAAAGAGGGTCGTTATTTTTTTGCGCGGTACACCAGCGGCTTGCCCCAAATATCCTCACTTATTCTCAAAATATCAATGTAGCCATCGCCCCCTGTAAGAAGTTCACTAGATACATTATTTTTAGATGATACAATATATACTTTTTTATCACGATTGCGGATAAAACTCACAAGTTCGAGGAAGTCTGAGTCGCCACTAAACAGGACGGCCACATCGTACGAATTGACTAGGGCTACAGCATCAATGGTAAGCTCAACATCCATATTACCCTTTTCAATAATTAATCCACTACCAGTTTTTATCTGCTTGAGTGGTTTTTTGCGGACTATATATCCCATTCTTTTTTGCAGTGCAGTGTAGAAAGAATGCTTATTCGAAACACTATACTCTCGAGTACCAACCTCGGGATAGGCATCATAATAGTAAATCTCTAATACACTTGCATGGTATTTTACTTTCAGATAGTTTTTGAGTTTTTTCATATCTAAAAGAACCCCTTTGGTCTTTTGGGCCTGCCAGAGATTAGAGGCATCAATAAAAACGTGAACTCTTTTATTCATATCATTAATTATACGGTATTTGTTCGGTATTAGTCGAGGCCGTAATGTCCCCACCGTGTCCGTTCTTCAAAGTGGGGTTTTTGAGCTCGAGAAAGTCGATGATGGGTTGGATACCTACCTTGGCCGAAGTAGTAACTTCTAGGCCTTTATCATTTATGTAGTGCTTGCTTTTTTATAAGTTTTATGCTAGTATATACGCATCTTGGCCGTCTAGCAAAAGGAAACATCATGCCAAGCGCACAGACCATCCTCCCTCTGACCGCCGAACAGGTGGCCATGCCCGTGACCGCTGCCATCCTCACCACGGAGGACATCATCGGCGACCACGGGAGGTACCCGAAGGACATCGCTCACAGCTTGTCCACCATCTGCGAGTTCCTGCAGGAGGTCAAGCGGGAGGTCAAGCAGAGTCCAAGGGCCTACCTCGGCTGGTTGGAGTTGGCGGATGAGAACGGGGTGCGCTTCAGCGAGCGCGATTACCCCAGCATCACCGCAGGGTTCCTCCTGGCCGTGATGGAATCCAGCGCCGCCTGGGGCACCGTGATGAAGCACGGTCCGGAGGACTACTGCTTCGAGCAGCTGAACATGCTGAGGACGGCGGTCTACGCCCTCCTCTTCAAGCGGTCGCTGGCTGGCTGAGGTTCTTCCTCCGCCAGCACCACGCCCCACTCGGGGTCTTCTACGGAAGACTCCGAGTGGGTTTTTCGTTTATGCCTTACTTTTTGTTATTAGCGGCGCGCTTGCGCATGGAGGGGTTGAGTTCGCGTTTGCGGAGGCGGAGACTCTTGGGTGTGACTTCCAATAGCTCGTCGTTTTCCAGGAAGTCGATGCATTGTTCGAGGCTAAAAATAGTGTGTGGCGTGAGGCGGACAGTGCCGTCACTGGATGAGCTACGCATGTTAGTGAGGTGTTTTTCTTTACAGACATTCATTTCCATATCGTCACCGCGGCTGTTGAGACCGACGATCTGACCAGCGTAGACTTTGACGCCAGGACCAACGTACATGGTGCCGCGTTCTTCGGCCATTTGCAGGGCGTACGGCGTGGTCGTGCCAGTTTCGAAGGCAATCAGGGCACCGTTACGAAGTTGCTGCAGGGCGGGACCTTGCGGTTCGTAACCAACCATCAAGCTGTTCATGATAATTGTGCCCTTAGTGGCAGTTACTAAGACGTTTCGAAGACCAAGTAAGGCTCGGGTTGGGAGTTCGTACACCAGTTTAGTGACGCCAGCGGCGTTGGCGAACTGCTCTTTAACGGTGGCGCGGCGTTGGCCAAGCTCCATTTGGACGGCACCGACGTATTCGGCCGGAACTTCGATGATGAGCTCTTCGATTGGCTCCATGGTCTTGCCGTTTTCTTGCTTGGTAACAACTTGCGGGCGGCCAACTTCTAGCTCGTATCCTTCGCGGCGCATAGTTTCGATGAGCACCGACAGGTGTAGTTCGCCACGACCACTAACTAAATTGCCAATTCCGCTGGGCTCGACACGCAGGCCAATATTGGTCTCCAGTTCTTTTTCGAGCCGTTCACCGATTTGACGGCTGGTAGTAAACTCACCTTCTAGACCCTTGAATGGACTAGTGTTTGGTCCTAGGTAAATCTGCAATGTTGGAGCTTCGATTTCCAGCACTGGTAGAGCTTCGGGCTGTTCGGCATCAGCAATGGTTTCACCAATCTTGGCGTTAGCAATACCAGTAAGCTGGATAATCTCACCAGCAATGGCGCTGTCCACCGGATACTTGCTCACGCCTTGGCTGGCAAACACGCCATCAACTTTGGCTTTAGATTGCTTACCGTCTTTATCGATAAGGGTAACAGCATCACCAGTTTTAACACTACCGCGGGTAATGCGACCAACAGCGTATTTACCCTTAAATGAATCATACGAGAGAGCAGTGACAAGCATCTGGAAAGGCTTATCGAGCTCTACGTCTGGCGCAGGAATATCGTTCTTAATGGCAGTAAAGATTACCTCCAGGTTAGCATCTTCTTCGGGATTAGCTGGCACCCCGGCCCAAGCTTTACCGGCGCGACCAATGGCGTAATAAATTGGGTAAAAGAGTTGATCTTCGTGCACGGCCAGCTCGAGGAAGAGGTCAGCTAATTCTTCTTCGACTTCGGCAATACGACTACCTGGCTTATCAATTTTGTTAATAACAACGATAGGCTTGAGACCCATGGCAAGTGCCTTAGAAAGCACAAACTTAGTTTGTGGCATCGGACCTTCTTGGGCGTCGACTATCAGTAAACAGCCGTCTGCCATATTAAGGGTTCGCTCTACCTCACCACCAAAGTCGGCGTGTCCAGGCGTATCGATAATATTAATGCGGATATCATCGTGCTGCACGGCCGTAACTTTAGCGGTAATAGTAATACCGCGCTCGCGCTCTTGGTCGCCACTATCCATGATCAGTTCTTGACCCATCTCGGCCTGGTTATCACGAAAGATTTTTGACTGCTTTAACAGGCCATCTACCAGGGTAGTTTTACCGTGATCGACGTGAGCAATAATAGCAATATTACGAATGTTTTTTGGATCTTGTTGCATTAAAAAACGCCTCCCCGGCGTGCTAGGTATTATTAGAGTAATTATAGCATAAATATCCTAAATATCATACAATTAGACAGTTCGCCCATCTACTAAAGGGGAAGTAGTGCACCTCACTAATCCAAGTCGCCGCCGAACTGATTCTGACGTGGTCATGCTGGTTCGTACGCCAGGTGGCCACCTGGCTGTGCTGGTCTTTACTGCTACAGCCCGTGGACAACGCCTTCGTCTGGATAGTCAAACATGGAATGGTGTGACGTTTGACGATATGGATGACGCCATCAAAGCGCTCCAGGAAACGGCCGACGCTCACTTGATTACCGAGAACAACCGTGTGACGGACACGTTGCTTCATGCCAATCCATTGGATTCGCACTTCTTCTTGATGGAGCCCTGGGATCACAAACGCTTCATCGAAGCGATCAAACGGGATGGTCTGTTCGATTGTCAGCGTCCGGTGTTCACACCCGTCACCCGCTGATTTCAGTAGCACCCACCTACGACAAGCCCACCGCTGGTTGTAGGTGGGCTTCGTCGTTTATAAGGTTATTAGATGTTGTAGACAGGTTTGCCGAGAGCACGACCAACGGCTTGCGTAAGAGCACCCATGCCCATAATGTACACCGCCATACCGGCAAAGATATTTAGCACCGGTACGAGATAAACCAGCAAGACTACGAGTGAACCGACGGCCATGATTACTAGCGGCTGATGCGAGTCTTGCAGTAATTTTCGACCGACAACGTAGGCTACCACCGGCCCAGACAAAATGCCAGCTCCTGCCCATACTATTCCAAGCAACAGAGCTAATGGAATGCCGACTATTGTTACCAGGAGCAAGACCAAGACAAAAGGAAGTAAAAAGGTGGTTATGAGGCCAATGGCCAAGGTTTTGCTAGGTTTGGTTAGCACCAACTCCGCTAACCCATTAAAGCGACGAGGAGCTACTATCACCAGCAGCATAGCAGTAATGAACATCATTAAATTAATGAAGAACAAGAAGCCCAGCCCAGCTTTAGGCGCGCTCTCTTTTGCTGATTCCTTGGCTTTGTTGTCTGGCGATTTGACCTGATTTACGGTTCCGTCCACCGAACCGGCGGAGACTGTTAAGTCATCGGTGCGGGCATCGAAATTACGAGCAACGTTGCCGGTAACTGTAACGGTAGCCCCGGCAGCATAAGCATCACGCGCTAGATTACCGGCTACCAAAACACTGGATCCGGCCAGTGTGGCGTCACCGCCAATTTTGGCATCTGGTTCAACGCTAACACTCTGGCCGGCTAGACTAATGGCACGCTGCACAGTGCCCGCTATACTCACGCTTTGGCCCGCAGCTCTGACACTGCCGTTAACCGTACCGCCGATTCTCACCTCTTGACCGGCGCACATCACATCGCCGTTAACCGTGCCGGTAACAAATACCGTTTTACCTGCACAAAATACATCGCCGTTAACTGTGCCCGCAATAGTAACGGTACTACCGGTAACAAATAAACTATGATCCACCACTTCCGTCGGTGATACGACTGTATTGGTTCCAGATCGATATGGTTGATTGGCTGCTACAGCTACGCCGCCAAAGACAAAAATAGCCAACACCGCTGTAAGTGTCGACGTGAATGCTAATCGCTTCATAATGCTCCTGCCCTTATAGTTGTATCATACGCCCGCATTACGGCGCTTGGCAAGCCACATTTTTCGCTCTTGGGAGTTAAAATGTTCAATGGCATAACGCAAGGTTGTTCGTGGCATAGTCGCAGCATGTTTTTGTAAAAAATCACGTAACAAATTGGGGTCGACTCGCTTACCCATTTCGCGTAACATCCAACCGACGGCTTTATGCATTAAGTCTTGTTTATCATTGATGAGCAGTTCGGCAATTTCGAGGGTTGGACCAGGCTCACCCTTAGTGAGGTAATAATGGGTGGCGATCATGGCGATGCGCCGCTCCCACATATTTGAAGAGGCGGCGAGGTCCGGCAGTACTTTCGAGTTGGGATACGCAAAGAGATATCCCCCAACGATTTGCCGGGCGCTACTATCGACGATATCCCAGTTATTTATATGCGCGGTATTTGCCAAATAGAAATCATATATAATTTTTTGTTGCTGGGTGGCGCCGCGTTCAAATTGCTTAACGAGTATGATGACGGCTAATAATCGATCTTCGTGCCAAGTACTTTGCAGCAATTTCTTTATCTCAGACAATGACAAATCTTTTCCAGTTTTGGCCACCTTACGAATATTCGGTACCGTCACGCCAATAAATTCATCGCCTTCGCCATACTCACCCGGTCCAGTCTTAAAAAAATGTGGAAAAAAGGCGGCCTTTTCTGGGTTAACATAGTCGAGCAATAATTGATGTAAAGACTCGGCGCTCATACTACACTCTTAATACGTTAAAAATCATTTTAGCTAAACAAACTCGGTTGCGTGCCGGCAGTTCCCCTGGTTATTTCATCGAGCACTTCGTAAATGCGCACCATGGCCAAGGTATCGAGCGCACAATAGACCAGCAAATCATCGAAAACCTTTTGCGCCTCATCGGCCGGCATGTCGCCAAACACCGCACGCATGTATGAACCTTGGGCATCACCACCATTTTGAATACCAAGTTCTTTATAGCTTAAATCAGGTGCCAACACTGGTAGGACATTTTTAATACTGGCACTGCCCATAAAACGGGAGTCAACATAGAGCTGTTGCTGGAAGGGATCGATGAGATCAACCACACGAGCATTTAGATCAAGCAAGAAGTCGGCGTGCTCCGGGAACATCTCGGCCATTTCGCTGTGGCGCCCGCATTCGAACGCTTTATACCATACGGCGATACTACCAGTAGGGCCAATATCGCGCTTGAGCTGCTCAATGAGTGGCGGCATGGGATTACTCTGCTCCGTCCATAAAAATTCGGTGTGACGCAACTCTTGGCCCGGCGCATCAAGAATATGCAAACTGTACTGCATAGGAATTTGCTGATACGGCTTGGTGCCGTCGTATAGTGGCACCGCATCGGCCGCCGTTTCGTAATCTAAAAAGTAAATTGGGAATTGGATGGTTTGCATAAATTTAGCGATGGCTGGGGCGTCGATGCGCACCTCTCCACTCTTGGTGGTAGCGATTTGCATTTGCTGAGCCGGCGCCAGCGTACTAATAATCTCCGCGGGTACGTCTTGGATTTTAGTAACTCCGGCGGCCTCCAGCTGCTCAATAAGTTTTGGATTCAACCGAGCGAGATTAAGGATGCTGTCAGTCGGCACTTCGCCTTTGAGTTTCTTGTAAATAGGCATCCAATCAAAATAGCCACCATAACTTGCCAGTCGCGGTGACAAGCTTGGACAATCCGGACTTAGAATCACGTCAAAGGCTTCTTGGACTTTAGCGTCCATGGCCAACATTGTATTATGTACGTCATCAGTCACATCGGTGATGCTAGTGAGAGCCATAACATCGATATCACCATTCCGCACATACTGACCATTAACATGGACCACGGCAGTTTTGCGCACCCGATAGCCGCAAGCCTCTATGGTACGCTTTTGGAATGCCAGATCCCAGGTGTGATCCGGCTTGGCTTTGGTACTAACTTTAATTTCATAAATATCAAACTCATCACCGCCGACGCGAACCATGACATCGGTTAAGCAAGCCGTGTTATCAGGCGCCGTGAATTTGGCCTGAAATAATGTTTGAGCGCCAGTCGCCAATAAACGCGCCGTGACTCGATCCTTTTCGAAGTAATCACCAGTGATGCGTTGACCATCACTAAACAGTTGCTCGGCAAGAGCTTCGAAGCGAAAGCCCATATCAAAAAGAGCTTGGGTATTAGCATCAATCGGCGGCAGCTTATTGGGCTCAAACTTTTTAAGCCACAACCAAGCCGGGTGTTTTAAAAATACCATAAAGTCAGATTTAGAAAGTTGACGTGCCATGTTATTAGTATAGCAGTGGGAGCACCTAGGTTAAAAACAACTTTTCTGGTTATTGCGACTAATTCGCAGTAAGTAAAAATCTACTTTTTTAGAGTCCTCTGGAACAAACGATGCCAGCGCCAAAACGCACCAATACCCTTAATGGTGGTAGCCGTATGATTACCAACATTGTAGCGATGCACCTTCATGCCAGGTAAAGCCGTAATAAGTAACTCGGTATTAGTAGGCGGAATAACAGTGTCTTTTTGTGAATAGATCAGATACACCGGACGCCCATCAAGCAACCCCATATCTTTGAGCGGTTCGACCGGACTTAGCTCTTGTGAAAGCTGCGTGAAATCATAACCATTCTTTGTATATGCTGGTTTAAAAGATTTGCCGGCCGGGCTCTTCCAGATAAATCGCGCAATTGAACCACGAGCTGTCACTAAGGCGGCGGCTCGCAATTGTGGCGTATGCTTGAGCGCGTACAGTGCACTCTCGGAGCCTAACGAGTTCCCCATCGTGTAGGACGGAATATCTTTTGGCAAGGTTGCAAGCGTAGCGGCGATATCGCGCTGAACAGCCTCAATCTGCCCAACGTAGGCCATAATGTTAGAGGATACTACCGTTTGCGAATCCAGCACATAGGCATAGACTCGGTAGCCGAGCAGTCGCATCATCCAGTAGGCTGGCAGATAGGTGCCAATCCTCGTACGGTAGCCACCGATAAAAAAGATGACGCGACGCCTGGACAAACCAAACTGGCGCCGCTCAAACATTAGTGACCGGCCATGGCTTTCTCATCTTTTTCGAGGTTCTGGACGTTGGGCAATTGTGTCGAGAGACCAAGGGCAATCAGCACAAATACCGACATCAAAGCAAGGGCCGTCTTGTTGGCATCAACAGTTGCCTGATGAGCAATAGTAACCATTTCTTTAGCAATTATCGGGTTGGTTTTACTGCTCTGCTTTTCGGTCCCAAACTGAATTTCGCCAGCATGACCAGCGACAGCCTGAACTACAGCAGCTTTGGCTGGATCGGGAATGACCTTACTATCCTTAATACCGGTGGTGAGATTGGTAGCGATGCTGCTTAAAACTACAGCGCCAATAATAGCCGAGCCCAGCGTTGAGCCGACATTACGCAGAGTATTATTAACACCCGAAGCTTCACCAGATTGCTGGACGCTCACGGCAGACAACGTGAGGTTAGAAATCATACCCATCACAAAGCCCATACCAATGCCATAGACGAAGAGCATGGGGGCCATGTCCATAACACCAACCGAAGGTGTCAAAGTAGCCCGCAACCACAAGGTACTAGCGATACTAATCGCCAAACCAATCTGAATAATGCGCTTTGGCGTAAGTTTTTTACGTAATGCGATTGAACCAGGCGCGCCTAAGAAAATACCCAGTGGTAAGGGCAAGAGAGCCAAGCCAGTATGGAAGGCATCCAAACCGAGAACACCCTGCAAGAAGACCGGCAGCGCAAAGAACAACCCGACTTGACCAAGCGAAAGTACCGAAACTACTACGCTACCACTCACAAACTGCTTGTTTTTAAACAAACTCATGCTCACTAACGGCGTCTTACCAATTTTTTCCTGATGGAACTGCCAACGCACGAACAAGAACAGGACGAATAAACCAAAGGCAATAGCGAGCGGAACTGGCGATAATCCAAACGGTGTGGCGCTGTTACCAAAGATCGCAAAGTTCTGCGTTGCCCTCCACCAGCCATAGGTACTGGTTTCGATAAAGCCATAGACCAACCAGAATAAACCGACGGCCGAAAGCAATACGCCAAGTATATCTAACTCGGCTTTTTCCTCGGTGTCGCGTGATTCTTTAACAAAGAGAACGGTACCCACAACTAATACGGCGGCGACAAAAATATTAATCAGGAACGCCCAGCGCCAGGTGTAATTGGTGCCGAGCCAGCCCCCAAGGATTGGCCCAATGGCGGCACTGGCAGCAGCCATGCTCCCCCACACACCAAACGCAATGGCGCGATCTTTGCCTTTATAGGTAGCTACTAATAGCGAGGCGGTGGCTGGCATCATTAGGGCTGCACCAATACCCTCGATGATCGACTCGCCGGCTAGCAACATCGGGAATCCATTGGCGGCTGCTGCCATGCCAGAACCAATGGCAAACAAAATTGCGCCCAGCATAAACATCTTTTTACGGCCGTAGAGATCGCCCAAACGGCCACCAGTAATGGTAAAGGCTGCCAAGGTTAAAGAATATGCAGCGATTACCCACTGCAAGTTTTGAACCGTTGTATTAAGATCACTAATAATAGCCTTAATCGATACGTTCAAAATAGTGGTATCAATAATAATAATGGACAGCGCCAGCGCTAAGACGACAAGTGGTATCCACTTGCGCACGCCGGACATAATTCTACTTTTTGTCATAAAACTACCTCGTTTTATTTACGTTATTTACAGTCTTTGTCGGCGCCACAACTGTGAGCCAACTTTTTGAGCAGCACCAAGAGCTCGGTAATGTCTTGGTCACTTAAACCGGCCAGTAACTCTACAATGTGACCGTGTGCAGCCAATCGCAAACCCTCGACCTTCTTTTTACCGGCTACCGTTAAACGCACATCGACGACTCGACGGTCCTCGGTTGAAGCCTCACGACTCACAAGCTCCATTTGTACCAAACCTTCGGTTAGCTGGGTAGCGGCACTGCTGCTAATACCCAACAGCTCGGCCATCAGCTTAATGGTAGCTGACTCGCGGCAACTCAAAAGATGCAGGGCTTCGGCTTGAGGGCGGCTCAAGCCTTGCGACGCTGCCGAGCTAGCCTTAATCGGCAGCACCTGGCGTTGCACCATGGCCATGACTTGCATGTATTCTTTTACGAGTTCTTCGCGCTTGGTCATGTAATTATGTTAGTTTCTTAATTAATTACTGTCAAGCGCATGAGGGTGCAAAACGCCCTATTATTTAGTAAAGTAGGTGGTCTTTACCAGGGTATAGACTTTTGATCCCAGCGGGATAAGCAACAATACGATGCCGAGCCCAAGCAAGTAATAGGTTTGGCTGTTAAAGGTGGCAATGAAGGCGTTGTAGACATTTTCTACGACGATACGCAAGTTCTGCTGGTTGACCTGAGCCAATACTGGCGGCTTAAACAATGGACCGACCAAGAGTGCCAGCAAGCCTGCGGTTGAGACAGCGATACCCTGCCCGACCAGTAACTTGTTAGTTGGATAGCGTTTTTTCACATGTGGCCAGACCAGCAAGAAGAGCGCCAACAGGAAGGCTAATGGTGCTACAAAGGTCAGCACTACACCAGCCTGATAGAATGATGGGATCTTATCGATATTTTTAAAGATAGTAATAGTGTCAGGTACTTGATCAACCTTAACTACCGCTTCATCCTTATTAGCCAAGGTCAGCAACTTGGTAATGGTGGTTTTGATACCGCTTAGATCATAGGTGATTGGCTCTGGTCGCTTAGAGGTAAACAAGATCTGCACTTTACCCACTACGGCATTCAGAGCATTCTGCGCTTGCTGAGTATTAAGCAATCCAGCAATAAAGTTGGTGGCTGGCTCGGCCACTACGGCACGAGCGGCTGGCTGGCTTTGCAAAGCGGTATCGACAATTTCGCCAGCTAGCGCATTACGGCTGCTTTGCGAGAGTAGTGCTTGACTGGTTACCGTAGTAAACTCCTTGGTATCAAACATCGTACGGTTCACCCAAATAGCTGAGTTCGCCACTACTAAAAGCAGCGCAGCCAAGATGGTACTTAGAATAAAATTACGCTTCTTATGTGATTTCTTAGTTGGCGCAGCAACCGTCTGGCTGGCAACGGACTGAGTTTTTTTCTTTACAGGTGTTTTTGTTGTCTTCTTAGGTGCGGTCCTTGCCATAACAAATCCTTTTCTTGCTTTATAGCGCTATTATACATCTATTTTCATAAATTGCGAGCTGGCGCCGAGCGAGTCTTCCCGCCCGGCGCCAATCTCATGCTGCTGGCTACCCTGTCCAGCGCTGACGCTGCAGATCCTCTACCTGCCAACGCAACGTTTGTCCCGCCCGGAATGGCACCACCCCGCCGATCTCTTCAGGCACAGCCCAGGGGATCCTCGACAACAACACATAATTGTCGTCTTGTGGGGGCTCGACGCCGTAGAACTTGCAACCAGCAATGGAGACAAACTGCTCCAGCCTCTCCGGCCAGTCCTCCAGACCACTGTCCTCGAACAGTTCCGCCAGCACCGGCAGAGCAACTGGTCCGGAATACACGCCGTTGTTAGGCTTTGCCTTCAGCTTGTCCTCGATTCGATGAGGCGCCGAGTCGCTACCGAAGAAGATCTTGGGCGGATCACCCGGCTTGACACTGAGCATCGCAGCCAAGATGGCTTGACGATCTTCCTCGGTCTTGGCTCGCGGCAAACAGGCATGATGCGGCTGATCGATGACACCATCGTGCTCAACGTCATTAATGGTCAAGCATGGATGATGAGCCGTGATGGTGGCAGCGACGTTGGCCGGCAGCTCCATGATGAGGTTGATGGCATCGGCAGAAGAGACGTGCTCGAAGACGATTCGCAGACCCGGGAATGCCTCATGCACCTCCATGAACAGCTCGAGGAACATCTGCTCAGCATGAGCGAGATCGTCGGTTGAGACTTCGCCGTGCACGTTAAGCACGACATCAAGCTCCTGCATCACTTCAAATACTGGCCACCCGTCGTGGATATCCCGCAAACCAAAACCCGAATGAGTCGTGGTGTTGTACGGATAATACTTGACCGAACAGAATCCGTTGCGACGTTCGTACATCAGACGGATGATCGCTTCATCAGTGTCTGGCGTGAGGTACAAGGTCGGCCACAAGTTCACCATGTTCAGGCCTTTCAGCCCTGCCTGCACCTCTTGCAGATAGTGGAACGCATGCATAGCGTCACTTACTGGCACCGGGTTGAGGTTTGGCATGAGCAAGGCGTAATGGAGATGACCAATGCTGGGACGAACAACATCTTTCAGCAGACGTCCTTGACGAACATGAACGTGCCAATCGCTCGGACGACGCATCTTGAGTGCCAAGTAGGGCATGGTGAGTCCTTTCGGGACGTTGTGAGTGAACGAACAAAGGTGTGCCTAAGCACACCTCCATAACCATTACTATACACTATTATTCATAAATTGCGAGCGTCTGGGCCAGGGGAACTCTCCCCCGGCCCAGCGCGAACCGTTGAATACGGGGCTCAGGCTGCGAGTAACTGGACCCAGCCACCCTCGTACTGCGGGTTGACCTCATCGCGGTAGTGGGCACCGTGACCCAGCGCACCATCGACAACAATGGGCTTGCCAGCTTCACAGAGCGGACAAGCTTCGGCGTCGTAGGACGCGAAGTCCACGTGCGTCAGCTGCTCCAACCGGGGAACTCCGATGGCGTCAGCCTCCACACCGCCTCGGTTGCAGACGGCACTGATGCCGATCACCTCACCACCACAGGCTTCGATGGCCGCGCAGGTGCCCTGAACCGAACTGCCAGTGGTCAGCAGATCCTCGATCACGAGAACGCGTTTGTTCTGCAGGTGCTGCGGGAAGCTCAGGCGATCGACCACGAAGTTGTTGCCCTCCTTGTCGGCCCACAGGCCAGGCACACGAAGACCCTTCTTGTGCAGTAGCCAGTTCGAGGCAGTGCTGGTGAGCGCCACGCCACCGGTTGCCGGTGATGCGACAACATCGAAACCGCCGTCGAATGGTCTGAGGAGATCCGAGACGATCTGGCTGAGCATCACTGGATCAGCGAAGATCGGGTCCATGCAGATGTAGCCCTCACCGTGTCCACCCTTCTTGTACACGAAGTGGTTGTCGAGAAAGACGGCTCCGACCTTCTGGAGGTACTCGAGAATGTCCATGTGCGTTCCTAACGTGAGACGAATGCGCCAACTGGTCACATCCGAATTATTATCCTATTCATAAAAGTTATTTACAAGCATAAGTGTGTCGCCGGACGGGTGGGCAAAAAGTTTACAGTCCGAAGACCTTCTTCCTCCTCGCCCACCCGTCCGAGCATGTCAGGCCGCCAGGCGAACTCGCTCGATGGTCTCGTGCATGTTGGAGGCCTCAGCTTCCGACGCCTCAGCCGGAGCCAGACCCTCGTACTGCTGGTTGTCGTGAGCATGGGTGATGCCGCTCGAGGAGTTGATGGCGATGCCAGCCTGCTGGCTGTTGTGTCCGTTCTGGTAGGCGGCTGCAGCGTCACCGCCCTGCTTGTTTCCTACCCCAGGGATCAGGATCGGAACCTGCTCGCCAACACAACGACGAACGTTGGCAAGGTCGTCGATGGACTCGGGACTTGCGCCGGCCACCACACCGACGTTGCCTCGCTTGTTCCAGCCCTCCAGGCTGGCGACGTTCTGTGCGACTCGCTCGTACAGGAAGCCCTCCATAGTCACGCCCATGAGGGTTGACGAGCAGGTATCAAGCTTCTGGAACTCCTCGGCGCCAGGGTTGGATGTACGAGTCAGTACGAAGACCCCCTTGTCGCCACGGTCCAGCCACGGGGCCATGGCCTGTGCACCCATGTAGTTGTGGACGGTGACTGCATCAGCTCCGCAGACGTCGTAGGCGAACGAGGCGTAGGTGTCATTGGTCGCTCCGATGTCGCCGGCCTTGAGGTCAAGGATCTTGACGACATCTGGCGCGTGGGTACGCATGTGCTTGAAGAGCAACTCCAATGCCTGGATGCCTTCATGGCCATGCTTGAGGTAGAACCCCAAGTTGGGTTTCATCCAGCCGACTTTGCCGGCCAGGGCCTCGACGATCGGGAACAAGAAGGTGGTGAGCGTACCGCAGATGCTGGCCCGCTGGAAGCCCTCCGGGATGCGTGTGATCACCGGATCATCCTCGCGATAGGTGCTCTTGAGCGTTGGGTCGAGACCGGCGCAGACTGCACGGTGCTGCCCGGCGTTCAAGGCCACGAGCTCCGAAAAGCTGAGGTCGGACATGTCAGACTCCTCTCCCATCTGACGATGAGATAGATTCGTGCGACCGAATTAGCCACATCCATATTAGTATGGTTTCTGGGACGCTTAAGAGCAAGCGTAAGAGTTATTTACTGCGCAACCGTGCGATGACAAAGCGAGCGAGGAAGTAAATGAGGAAGCTAAGGAATGTTACAAAAACACTTGGCTTAATAGTTCCGCTGGCTAAGCTCAGGAGTACACCCCCAGCTCCGGCAACGAAGGCAAAGCCAACGGAAAGACTAGCGACCATGGCGGGTCTGGCCGATAAACGCATAGCGGCAGCGGCTGGTGTAATGGCTAAACTTAAGACGAGTAGGGTGCCGACGATTTGGGCCGCGGCAGTTACGGTCAGCGCCAAGAGGATCAAGAACGCTATACCAAGCGCACGAACTGGCACGCCACGAGCAGCGGCGACCTGCGGGTCAATCGAAGCAAACTGTAATGGTCGATACATAATAATGAGGCCCACGATGACGAGCACACAAATTCCTATTAAGAATCCGAGTTGCGTGGCACTTACGCCATATACATTACCAAAGAGGATGTTGGTCGCCGCGGTGGCGAAGCCACGATAATAACTCAGGAACAACACGCCAAGCCCAAGCCCAAAGGCCAAGATGACGCCAATGGATGAATCACGTTCTTTTTCACGCACGCCAAGTAAACCGATTGATACGGCGACGATAAGTGCGCCAATAATTGAGCCAAGCGGCGCATTATTGAGGAACAATAGTCCGGCGGCCGCACCAGTAAAGGCCAGTTCGCTAATGCCATGCACCGCAAACGCCATGCTGCGACGAATCACAAAAGGGCCCACCAGACCACAAATCATGGCAATGATGGTTGCCGCCAATAAAGCGTGTTGCGCAAAGGGCTGACCTAAATAGAATAGGAAGTTATTCATGATGCCCTCCCAGTGCCTCGGCGTGTAAACTATCTTCGGCGCCAAGCACCACCATGCGACCGTGGATATTGAGCACTTCGACGGGTGAGCCATACAGCTTACTCAGGGTCTTAGTTGTCAGGATTTCCTCAGGCGTGCCTAGCAACCACTTCTGCCCCACTAAATATAAAACCTTATCAACCATTGGCAGAATCGGATTAATGTCGTGCGTCACAAATACCACCGCCGTATTATGTTTGGTACGACGTTCATTAATGAGATTGCTGACGATTTGCTGTTGCGTTAAATCGAGCGAAAGCAGCGGCTCGTCACATAGCAAAATACTTGGATCTTCAACTAAGGCCTGGGCCACACGCAATCGCTGTTGCTGACCACCACTCAGGGTGCCGAGCGGTTTGTGCGCAAACTCTTCGGCACCGACGGCTTTAATTGCCTTATCGACGGCCGTCTTCTTGCCTAAGCCTACACCATACTTATGGCCATCTAAACCAAATCGCACTAAGTCGTAGCCGCGAATGGCGGTGTCATCATCAAAGCCACGGTGCTGCGGAATGTAGCCAATACACTGATCGGCGTGATTTTCTAACAGGCGTTTTAACAAGCTCGTCTTGCCCGACCCGTTTGGCCCCAGCACCACCAAAAACTCACCGGGCTCTATATTAAGATTAAGATTTTGCCAAAGCTTATGCTCGCCAAATTGCAAGCTAACGTTCTTTAAGGAAATGAGACTCATAATGCCCCTAGTATGGCACTAAGTTGTTGCATTTGCCAGGTCTGAAAGTTCTTAACCTTGGGAATCGTTTCGCTGACCCCTACTACCGCTACGCCGGCTTGCTGGGCAGTCTTTTGCAACTGCTCCGTGACATCATTTACCGCCTGATTGTTATAGAGGAGTACTTTTACCTGCCCCGACTTTAATACTGCTTCGAATGCTTGTATTTGCTGTGGGGTTGGCTCACTGCCGTTTTCGACCGATTGCGAAAAGCCAGTCGGAGTTTTGTCGGTCAAACCAAGATCCTCGATCAAATAGCCGGCCACTCGTTCGGTATAGGCCACGCCGCCATTCACCTGAGTAATTTTGCTGGTTAATTTTTGCATATCGGCAATAAAGTTTTGAGTGTTTGCCTTATAGCTGATCTCGTGCTCTGGGTCAATTGCAATCAGGTCATTCTGGATGGCTAAGGCCACCTCCTGGATGCGCGGCAGATCATACCAGAGATGCGGGTTATCATCCTGGTTGGATTTAAGAACTTCGCTGACATTGAGTATTGTTTTATCATTTTGTGGAGCCGCCTCTAAGAGCTTGTCCATAAACTCGTCGTAGCCCAGACCATTAACTATGATGAGCTGGGCAGATCCTAGCTGCGAGGCAGTTTTAGCGTCGGACTCAAATAAGTGCGGATCAGCTTCGGGGTCGCTTAATATAGAAGTAACTTCGACATGCTCGCCACCTACCTGGGCCGCAATATCACCCCAAACGTTGGTGCTCGCAACGATTTGAACTTTATTACTATCGTGCGCAACTTGATTCTTTGACTGCAAATATACCACCCCCCATATAAAGAATAGGGCCGATATAAGCATGGCGGCGCCGAGAGCAAATGTTCGTTTTTTCGATATATGTGACATGTCTTTAAAATAAAACACCTTTTTGCTTATTGCAAATTTGTCGCATTAGTGATATCTTATTGCAACAAAGTCGCATTAACGAAAGATTAATAAAAATGAAGTCGGACCTACACGTCTACCTCTTAAATCATAAAAAACGCTTAACTCCCTCTAAGGAGCTCGTTTTTGAGCTACTCAATAATCACCAGGCAATTACAATCAATGAGCTCTATTCCAAAGTTTCGAAGCAGATGGACAGGGCGACCATGTACCGTATCCTGCAACAATTTTATGAGCTTAAAGTTATTAAGGACGTAGTTATAAATGGCGTACGCAAGATTGAGTTAGCCGACTACTTTAACAGCCATCACCATCATTTAATTTGCGGCAGATGTGGCAACGTAGTAAACATTAACGACATGAAACTTGAGCAATACCTTAAGCGGCTTGCTCTCGTTAATAAATTTGTGCATGTATCACATAGTTTTGAAATTGTCGGTCTATGCCCCACTTGCCGACCACAACCTACCGCTGACTTGCCTTGGGCGGGCGTAGAATAAGTATACTAGTACGCTTCTTGTATTCTTTATAAGCAGGGTTACTTCCCCACTTTTTATCGGCGGATTTCTCTAATATGGGTATCCCCGAAGCAAAGATAAGTGTGCCGGCAATGGCCAGGGGGCTGATTAAACCTATGAGTCTTTCAAGATTTGTAAGCGATACGAAGAGCGTGATGTACATACCAACCCATACCGTGATTTCACCAAAATAGTTTGGATGACGTGACCAGCTCCACAAGCCCTCTTGGATCCATTTGCCTTTATTCTTTGCGTTCTGGGTAAACCGAAACTTTTGTATGTCGGCTACCGCTTCTACAACAAAGCCAAAGGCCCAGATTAAGAATCCGAGGACTGCCACGTAACCCAAGGTGACATTGGTTTTTTGGAGCGCAAACAATAATGGCAGCAAGACCACCCAGGCAACGATGGCCTGGAGCACCCAAAAGCGGCCGAGTAACCAAAAGCTATTGCGCCAGGCATCAAAGCGCTGATCACGGCCAGTTTTTTGGATGCGATACAGCAAGAAGCCACCCAGTCGGAATGCCCAAACAGCCACCATACCGGTCACCAATAAACGCTGCAAGGTTGCATCACCGCTCAAGTAACCAAACATAGCTAAGACAAAAAAGCTCAGAGCGTAAGCCGCGTCGGTCAATTTATCGGTCTTAAATGTATAGGCGATTAAAAATAAAACAATGTTGATTCCGAGCGAATAAAGCAGGGCATTGAGTAAATAGTATGATGTCATAATTGCAGTTTACCATAAGTAGGTTACAATGAAGATATGGAATTTATAAAACTCTACGTACTAAGCTTTTTGTGCTTCTTGGGCCTCGACTCGTTATGGCTAACTAAGGTTTCGCCAAAACTCTATAAAGAACAAATTGGCCACCTGATGGCCGACAAGCCTAACCTAGGAGCGGCTGGACTTTTTTATCTGATCTATATTACCGGGCTGGTTGTTTTTGTAGTGCAGCCAGCCGTACAAAAAGAATCAATTATGTATGCCGCCAGCCGCGGCGCATTGTTTGGGTTGGTCGCCTATGCCACCTTTGACCTTACAAGTTTAGCGGTTCTTAAAAACTGGCCGGTCAAGATAACGGTAATTGACCTCATTTGGGGATCGGTACTAACTGCCAGCGTCTGTGCCCTGGCCAGCTTCTTAGCCTTACGCGTTAAATAGGACCAACTATGGAGATTGCCAAGAACCAATATATCCGCACCATCATCTTTGCGGTCGAAGACAGCTTGGTTTCGACCACCGGCCTGATTGCCGGTATTAGCGTCGGCGTCAACAACAAGGCCGTGGTCATCGTGAGCGGTATCGTGGCTATTGCCGTAGAGGCCATCAGTATGGGTGCCAGTCAGTATATTAGCGATGACGCCATCGAGCAAGCCATTAAAAAGCGTGGTGACAGCCAAGCGTTTAAGGATGGGCTTCTTATGCTGGCCTCGTACTTTGCAGCCGGCCTCATCCCGCTCCTGCCAGTGGTGTTCTTTACCTATCCAACATCCCTTTACTTTTCGGTGCTCTTCGCCCTGGTGGGCTTAATAATTCTGGGTTATGTAAAAAGCAGGGTGCTACGCACCAACCCCCTACGTGGTGCCGTAAAAGTCGTCGTAGTTGGTGGTTTAGCCACCATACTCGGCATCATCGTTGGGCTTATCTTTAAGATTTAAGCTTCTAGATTGCGGTGTTTAAGAAGAACATTAATGGTTTCTTTGCACGTGGCCGCCACCGGAATAGCCAGCAGCGTACCTAGCACACCAGCAATCGCCGCGCCAATTAAAACTGCAATTAGCACCGTTAGTGGCGAAATATCAACTTTTTTAGAGTAGACAAGTGGATTCAGTACGGCATTTTCGAGCTGGACGTAGACGATGGTGAAGGCCACAAAAATAGCAGCCACCCAGGCTTGCCCAGAAAGCAAGGCTACGACGGCGATCAAGATGGCGGCCATAGTCGAGCCAACCAGCGGGATCAAATCCAGCAACGCAGCAATGAGGCCTAAAATCAAGAAATAAGGATTGCCCAATATCCAGAGAAGCAAGCCACTAGCCACGCCGTACATCATGCTTAGTAAAAAGTTGCCGACGACATAGCCGTTAATAATGCCGTAGACTTTACTGCCAAGCTCACTCACATCCTTGCGCATAGCAAGGGGCGTCAGCCGAGCTACCGTTTGTTTGATGCTCTTGCCCTCAAGGGTCATAAAGAACATTAGGGCAATAATGGTCACAAAGGCTACCACAATTTGCACGGTGCTACTCACCAGCGAGACCACCACGCCGCTCAACTGACCAAAGGAGTTGGCAATTTGATTGGCATTAGTCTTAATGGTATCTGCCCACGGCAAACCAGCAATCACCTGCTCGGCTTTGGCGGTAAGCTCCGGAAGATTAGCGGCAAGATTAGCAGCCTGCTGCGCTACTGGCGTAAACAGCGCCCAAGCCAAAGCAAAACTAGCTCCACAAAAAACAACTAACAGTAAAAAGGTGGCCAGGCCAATACTCTTTTTGGGCATAAATCGCTGCAACCAATGAACAATTGGGTTAATGGCAACCGCTAAAAACGCCGCAATGCCAACCCATACCAGGGGCGTACGAGCCAGAAATGCTAAATACAATACGATGGCTAGCCCTAGCGTAACACCAACTTTTTTTACAAAGGGAGCAATTGATTGATCAGTCATGCCGAATCCTCATTTAAAATAATATCTTAACTTTAGCATTTGCTACCAAAATACCAACCATAACGGCACTAAATCCGACCATAAAACTCAGGTTCGAGACCGCCAATTGCGCAAAGGCTACTGCCACGCTGGCCGCAAAGACACTCGGAAACACCAATCCACCACGATACCCAAGCGCCTTACTCCAGGCAATAGCTAAAATTTTGATGCCAAATATCCAGGCCAGACCAACATAGCCCAATGATGCAGCTTGTTGAATCATGGGTGCTATGGCTTGATTTCCGGTAAACTGCACCAGCGGGCCGCCAAATAGGTAAAGTGCCGACAAACCAGTCCCAGCCAAAAGTGCCCTGCCCCACCAGGAGCCACTCGTCACAAACTCAAAGTCATTAACGAATACCCGATGAGCAATGGCTATAAGATGCGTTATCGCAAAACCTACCGCCACCAACAAGACGCAAGCCAAGACAGCTGCCGAATCGGGACTTGCTACATGGCTGGGCAAGCTTACGTAGGCTGATCCATCGATCAGCTGCAGCGTACCGACGGTAATTAACGAAGCTAAAATCGACAATACGACCAGTGGAGTAGTCAGCTTAGTTTTGGTCTGCTTACCGATCAAAAGAAGACCGAGTAGGCCAGCAAGTACCGAATTAAAGAAAGCTGCGAACAGCGCCACAAAGCCAAGTGCCGCAAGTAGACCAATGATCTCTTTTTGCTTTGGAAACATTTTCTTTCCAATAAACGCGCCAACAACAAGACAGGCTGGCACCAAAATTGCTTCTGGGCCAAGCGAGACCCCAGCCAGCAATGAAAAGAAGCCAATACTTATAACTTTGGCAAAGTTGGCAATTGTAGCTACCGGCGCTTCGCCCAAGCCCTCACTCGCCTGCTTTTCTGATGCTTTATCCAGAAAATGCTGCAGCCCAAAGAAGACCAGCGACAAACCAAGACACAGAGGCACTAGTAGTAGTCGGTTGGTACCAGTCTTGAGCCAGGTATTCCAAATCGCATTGGTCGAATAATGAACCGCCGACTCAAAATAGTGGTAGGTCAGAGCCACGGTAGTGGCAGTAATTGCTGTTGAGATAAGCAAAAGTAGGCGTTGCTTGAATGTCATATACCTAGCATACACTATTTA
>CAZPDI010000002.1:0-13576 GCA_964585425.1 uncultured Candidatus Saccharibacteria bacterium
GTAGGCAAGCGCGTCTAGATTTACGAGTCGAAACACCAGGGCAAGAACTGCACCGATAAGAATAATTTTGGTGGGTTTGTTCATACTATATGGTGCGCCCGGAGGGACTCGAACCCCCGACCCTCTGATCCGAAGTCAGATGCTCTAATCCACTGAGCTACGGGCGCGCAAACCTTAAAATACCTGTTGATGATAGCATAAATCCAATCTGTTGGCTATACTGGGAGTATGAACGTTGTTATGCAAGAACATGTCTCGTTAGCCGATTATTGCACCATGAAGTTGGGTGGTGAAGCTCGTTATTTATGTACCGTTAGCAACAAAGAGGAGCTCGCTGAGGCTGTTAATTGGGGCAATGATCAAGGCTTGCGCATACTGATGCTGGGTGGTGGCAGCAATTTGGTCTTTGCCGAAGAAGGCTTTGATGGACTGGTCATCGTTGATGCTATAAAGGGCTTTGAGGTTGTGGCCGAAGATAATGACTCAACGACTATTGCCGTGGGTGCTGGCGAAGACTGGGATGAAGTGGTGCAGCGTACCGTCGAGATGAACTTAAGCGGTATTGAAGCCCTGAGTTCCATCCCCGGCAGCACGGGCGGCACGCCAGTACAAAACGTTGGAGCGTATGAGCAAGAAGTCGGGCAAACCTTGGTTTCAATTGACGTATATGACTCGCTCGAAAAAAGTTTTGTGACGCTCAGTAAAGATCAGCTCGACCTAAACTATCGAAGCAGCAATTTAAAGGTGCCGATCGAACAACGTCGCTACTTTATTTATATGGTGACATTTAAGCTAAGTAAGGCAATGACGCTGACTCGACCACTGTATGACGCACTCGAAAATTATTTTGTCGAAAATAATATCAATGAGCCTACTCCGCAAAGTGTGCGAGATGCGGTTATAACCATCCGCTCGCGTAAGCTACCGGATCCCGAAGTAATTCCTAATAGTGGCTCGTTCTTTGCCAACCCAATTGTGGATGTTGAGGTCTACGAAAAAATCAAAGCTGATTATCCCAATGTTAAAGCTTACCCGATTCATGGCCAATATAAGTTGGCAGCTGGTTGGCTGATTGAAGCTGCTGGTCTTAAAAACTATGCGGCACATGGACTTAAAACTTACGATAAGCAGGCACTAGTGATTGTGAACGAGTCAGCCCATCATGCCAGTGACTTAATGAAATTCCGCGATGAGATTATCGCCAAAGTGAAAGAAAAGTTTAGTGTAACTCTCGTTCAGGAACCGGAACTTATAACGTAGTCTTTAGCCATTCGTCAAAGTCTGCTGGGGCTTCTCCGCGGCCAAATAGCTCCAGCCATTCATCAAATTGTTTTTCGTTTGTTTTATTTACTTCTAGTAAAATAATATTTTCTTTAAAATGAAGCCTTATTTTGTCTCCAGCTTTGATGTCCAGACTATGAGTCACATATCCTGGGAGTCTAATTGCTAAACTATTACCCCATTTGTTTACGACGAGAGATTGTGCCATATTATTCTCCGAATTAGGCACCCCTTTTAATTTTAAATCATGTATATCATTTCGGATATACATTTGGATATACAAAATGATATCCGCGTTACATTTTAAGACTGGAGACCTTATTCCTCCAGGAAGCCGCCGGACTGATGGTCCCACAATGTGGCGTAATGGCCTTTTTTAGCCAACAATTCTTTATGTGTCCCCTGCTCGGTAATGTGGCCTTGCTCAAGTACGACAATACGATCCATCTTTTGAATGGTGCTTAAGCGATGCGCCACAACGAGCGTAGTTCGATTCCTCATGAGTTTTTGCAGGGCATCTTGAATAAGCTTTTCACTCTCACTGTCTAGCGCGCTGGTAGCTTCGTCGAGCACCAGAATCGGCGCATTGCTAATAATCGCCCGGGCGATGGCTACACGTTGACGCTGACCGCCACTCAACTTGGTGCCGCGCTCACCTACTAACGTTTCGTAGCCATTCGGCAAGGTTTTAATAAACTCATGGGCATTGGCCTGCTTGGCGGCTTTGATCACTTCTTCGTCAGTGGCGTCAAGTCGTCCGTAGCGAATATTGTCGGCAATACTACGATGGAACATCATCGGATCTTGCGGCACATAGGCGATAGCGTTACGAAGACTTTGTTGCGTTACCTTACTAATATCCTGATCGTCAATTAAAATCGCGCCTGATTGAACGTCCATGAAGCGCAGCAACAACATGGTCACGGTAGTTTTACCGCCACCACTCGGACCAACGAGACCAATCTTTTCACCAGGTCTTACATCAAGATTAAATTTACTAAACAATGTACTGTCCTGTTGCTCAGGATAGGCAAAGTCAATGTTCTTAAAATGAATAGCGCCTTTACGAGCATCTAGTTTAGCGGCATTGGGCTTATCTACAATTTCTACCGGAGTATTTATCAGCATATTAGTCATCGGCGCGGCATCACCGAGGCTACGATTTACGCTACGAAACGAGAACTGAATGTCCCAAAGTCGCCCAAGAATATTACCAACATAGGCCATGATCAATAACACGATACCAATAGACTGCCTGAACTGCACAACGGCTAGCACAGCGCCCACCACCGACATTACGGCTACAGTTTTAGAAATTGCCGAACCAATATATTCATGCTTAATAAAGATCGATCGTAAATCTAAGCTAGCTTTTACCACCGCGTGGTTTCGAGCAGCGAATAGCTTTTGTTCTTTTGCTTCATTGGCGTAACTTTTTACAGCGGCAATATTAGTGATGCTATCGGCTAGTTGACCGGTTCGATCGTTCTCGGTCTCCGTAACCGCTTCATTATAGGGCCGTTCTTTACGCTTCAATCGAGTCACAATAGTTATGAATAAAATGCTGGCTATCACAAAAAATGCCGTGAATGCCGGCACAACCCGTACTAACACAATTACCGTAAATACGTAATTGAGGATGAGCGTGTAAAAACTCCAGAGTGTCGTATCATACAGGCGTTCAAACGAACTCGAAAACTTACCAGCTTGACTTACTAATGAGCCGGCAAACCGATTGGTAAAAAAGCGGTGGCTCTGATGAGTTAAATAACTGAAAACAGTCTCGTTTAGATCGCGCATGGTGTAATCCTCGAACTTCCAAAGCCACGAAACCAGCACACGCCAGCCGATGCCACTAACGATGGCGCAGGCTGCAATAATCGCGAACGTGCTATAAAAATCAGAGATTACCGCGCCACCTGCAGCAAGCTTATCGAGGGCACGCGCAGTGTACAGTGGCACCAAAATCGATTCCGCCAAAACATTAATCGGCATCAGTAAAACAGTGCCAGCAAAAAGCCACTTATAGCGACGGGCGTGCTGCCAATATATCTTGAGCGTATTCTTTGTAGTGGCTGGATCTGACTTTGCCATAGCTAAGAATTATACCAGATACGAACAGGTTATGCTAATCCTCTATAACGATGCCAAGCTCGTTAGCAAAGATAGGTGCCAGCATAATAAGTTGTTGACGACTGAGCGTGGCTTTAGCTAAACCGCGCAAGCCCTTGAGTGTAATGAACTCGCAGCTACGTAGGTCAACATTATTCATCGAGCAGTTTGATACATCCATTTCATCGATATTACAGGTATCAAACATGACATTATTTAGCTGTGCACCTTGCCAGTCAGACTTAGTTAAAACACATTCCTTGAAAATCACATTCTTAAATTTCGTAGCACGGAAATTAGCTAAATCAATCTTACAATTTGTAAATTTTACATCTTTAACGATGGCATCGTACCAAATAATACCACTCATGCGTGAGTCAGATACCTCTACCCGTTGCCACAATGATTCGGTTACTTTAGCGGCTGACAGATTACATGACTCGAGTTTACTATCGATGATGCTCATCTTTTCGAGGTTAGCACTCTCGGCATTCATGTTAGTCATGCTCACTTCATCGAATTCGAGCTGCTCGTCAATGCTTGCTAGCCGATGAAGCTCCCCTGCTACTTTTGGCTTCTCAACGCTAAAGGTCTTCATACACCGTTACTTGTCGCTAGGTAGTGGAAATTTAAGACAGTAGGCTTCGACTTCAGCCGCCAGTTTTTGCAAGCATGCATGGTCGGCCGCGTGGGTAATAGCCTGATGTATCCACTCGGCAATGACGTCCATGTCTTTTTCGACCATGCCGCGGGTGGTAATAGCCGGGGTGCCGAGGCGAATACCGCTCGGACTAAATGGCTTGCGCGGATCATCAGGAATGACGTTCTTGTTAAGCGTGAGGTGAATTTTGTCGAGCGTCTCTTCGGCTTTTTTACCACTCATTTTAAAGCTTTCCCAAACGTTGGCGACCATCATGTGATTATCGGTACCGTTAGTTATGAGCTTGAAACCTTTACTCATGAGCTGATCGGCTAATCGTTTAGAGTTGGCGACAACTTGTTGGGCATATTCTTTGAATTCCGGTTGTAACGCTTCTTTAAAGCACACGGCTTTAGCAGCAATTTGGGCCATGTGTGGACCGCCCTGAATACCAGGGAAAACCGAACGGTCAATGAGGGTCGGCAAGTTTTCGAGCGTTTTTTCGGGGGCTTTAAGTGGATTACTGACGATACCCTTACTGAGGATGAGGCCACCACGGGGGCCACGGAGAGATTTGTGAGTAGTAGTCGTCACCACATGGAAGCCATGATCTAGTGGATTTTTAAGTACACCACCAGCCACCAAACCGCCAATGTGCGCCATATCCATCATGGCCATAGCACCGACTTCGTTAGCAATAGCAGCGATCTTGTCGTAGTCTAATTCGCGTGGGTAGCTGCTAAAGCCAGCCAGTACAATCTTTGGTTTGTGCTCCAGAGCAAGCTCGCGCAAATGATCGTAATCAATCTCGCCAGTTTCGACATCTTTTATTCCGTAACGAATAAAGTTATAGACTTTAGCCGGCATGGTGCGTGGATCACCATGCGTGAGGTGGCCACCGTGACTGAGCTCCATACCGAGCACCGTATCGCCCGGCTCCAGCCAAGCGTTGTATACGGCGATGTTCATCGGTGCCCCGCTCAATGGCTGCACATTGGCATGATCAGCATTAAAGAGCTTTTTAGCGCGCTCAATAGCAATGGTTTCGAGCTGGTCAGTATATTCTTGGCCACCGTAGTATCGTTTACCCGGGAAGCCCTCGCTGTATTTATTGGTAAAAATACTGCCGTTGGCTTCCAGAATGGCGCGGCTCACATAGTTCTCGCTCGGTATGAGCTCTATACCGATTCTCTGGCGTTGCTCTTCGGCAGCAATTAGGTCGGCTATTTCTTTATCTTGCTGTTTAAGAATATCTTGATTCATAATGGTCCCCTCACTTGTTATACTAAGTATAACAAACATAAAGACTGGGGCTAAATGGCGCATATCCACGAAAAAATAGATTTTACCGTAAGTGCTTACATTGTGCACCCAGATCTTAATAAAATATTGTTGGTCATGCACAAAAAGCTAAATCGTTGGCTGCAAATTGGCGGACATGTCGAACTCCACGAGGATACGGATCAGGCCCTAGAGCATGAAATCGCTGAAGAATGTGGCTTGGATGTCGAAATTATTTCTGAACGCCCTGGCAAACCAGTACCGGGCCAAAAAGTTCTGTACCGACCAGACTTTGTGAACCTCCATGATTTTCCTTCGCCACACGGGCATCAGCATTTGGACTTACGATACGTAGCAATTGCCAAACACACTCATCTTAATCCAGGCCCTGGTGAAAGCACCAAATTGCGCTGGTTCACCCGTCATGATTTATACGACCCACGCTTTGGGCTAACGGCTGCCGATCGTTGGTATTGCCTGGAGGCCATCAAGATGGCCAAAGCCCATCGTCAAAACGCTTGACATTAGACTTGTTAGGGAACATTATGAGGGTGTCAGTGCAAGTTGATCATGCATCTGCATGGTTCCGAACGGGAGGTTACTGCCCATGTTCTACCCGATCGCGCAGCCGGCGTACCCCCTCACGACGTGAACCACCCCGCCCTGCCCCATCTCCCGCTCGTGACCTCCACGGGTGTGCCTGGCGAGGGCGGACTGGAGGTGATCCACGTCTAATCGTCTGCGTCGGTGGACGCGTGCAGCAGACGATTAAGCACGCACCAGGTTGGTTGGTCGGGGCCTTCGGGCCTCGACCAACCACCTCGACATTTATGACATTGACACTTCAACAAAAAAAGTCTATTGTATATCTGACCATCACGCATCTACCAGGAGGTAGTACCTACAACATCATCCTTCGCAACCAGCAACACCTACAGCAACTCGTTGACGGCTGGGGGTCGAGCGCTCGTCGATACGCTGGAATCATCAACGTCGAGTTGGTGGTCGATCAGCATCTAGGCGCACATCGGTCGGTGGAAGTCGGCCAGCTCGTTAGTAGCACCTGCGAGTTCTGCAACGATGTGCACTTCAGCCCTTACGGACTAGACGGGAGCTATGTTGACGACCAGGGCGACATCAGTAGCTTCCCCGATTGGGCCTTTTGCGCCCTGATTGACGCCGCAGGCTACACGGCGGATCAGCGTGGCAACTGGGTCAAGAAGAAGGAGGATAAGACCAAGAGATGAAATCTCACACGGGTCGGTCGGAGCTACAACTCTGACCGACCCTTCGTCTTTTAAGATCGTTAATTTTCCACTAGCCAAAACGCCTTTATGACGCTACAATCATGGCATGATTAAGAGCCTAACCATTATCGGTGGGCGACCACTAAAAGGTGAAATTACCGTTAGTGGCGCTAAAAACGCCGCCAGTAAAATGATGCTTGCCAGCCTGCTTACCAGTGAGCCGGTGGTGCTACATAACTGTCCCCGCATTGGCGAGATCGACCTCACGGCCGATATTATTAAGGCTGTCGGTGGTAAAGTCGAAATGGATGGTAATACCTTGCGACTACAGACTGCTAAAGTTAAGACCTCGACTATTAAGAAGCAGCGTGAATCAAACCGCATGCCCATTTTGGCTATCTCTCCCCTGCTGCACCGTACCGGTTCGGCTAACGTGCCACAAGTTGGTGGCGATAAGATTGGTCCAAGGCCAGTTAACTTCCACATCGAAGCGTTGCGCGATATGGGCGCAGACATTAACGAGACGCGTAACGGCTATGAAGCTAAGGCCAAAAAGCTGCGCGGCACCAGTGTGACGCTACCCTATCCATCTGTTATGGCTACCGAGAACATTATTATGGCTGCCGTGTTGGCCGAAGGTCGCACCTACATTAACAACGCCGCCATTGAGTCCGAAATCGTTGATCTTATGAAGATGCTCCAACAAATGGGAGCTATTATTGAATTTAGAGCTAATCGCCAAATCATCATCGATGGTGTCGAGGAGTTGCATGGCGTGGAATACACCGTCCTGCCCGATCGAATGCAAGCTGCTAGCTTCGGCTTAATGGCCATCGCCACTGGCGGAGATATCCTGGTTAAGGGTGCCATCCAAGATGATATGATGACTCTTCTTAACACCGTGCGCCGTATTGGCGCCGATTACAGCATCGAAGAAGATGGTATTCGTTTCTTCCGTACCAGTGAACCGCTGCAAGGTATTGAACTCGAGACTGATACACACCCTGGCTTTATGACCGATTGGCAGCAGCCGCTGGTCGTGCTCCTGACTCAAGCTCATGGCATGAGCGTCGTTCACGAAACGGTGTATGAAGATCGTTTTGGGTATACAGAGACGTTGCGGGCGATGGGTGCCAACATTAAAGTGTTTAATAAATGTTTAGGTGAATTGCCCTGTCGCTTTAATGGTAAGGGCTTTCAGCATAGCGCCGTGATTACTGGACCTACTCCCCTTCATGGCATCGATTCAGTCGTCCCTGATATCCGCGCCGGCATCGCTCAAGTAATTGCCGCCCTTATGGCTCAGGGCGAATCGACTCTGACGGGCATGGAACACCTCATCCGTGGCTACGAAGACCTGCTCGGCAAACTCGAAGCCGTCGGTGCTCAGATTAAAGTTAAGTAATTAATACCTTAGACTCTTTAGCACAAGTTTTGCATTTGCACTATTCTGATCATTCTCGTAGGTGGATAACGGCATAGGCTTTTGGGTATCAGTGCCATTTGCCTGATAATTGAAAGTAAATGACATCAGGGATGGCGTGCCATCGGCATTCTTGATTGTTCGCGAGTTAATAAAGTCCATATAAATTGATTGATTGTTGTCCAACAGCAAATATGTCTCCATACCGGCTTTGTCGCCAGTGTTAACATAATTCAAATAGTACGGCTTATTTAATACTTTTATTGACTCAGATTTAGCTATTGTACAGTTTTCGCATCCACCGCCCACACCCCACAAACCTGTTTGCATAACAAATAAAAAATTATCTGAACCCGTTAATGTAATTCGATCACTATCCAAGCCTTCATAGCTAGCTTTAGTAGATGTATCGCTAAGCGCAAATGAGGCGGGGTACTTGAATGTCAGTTTTTCATATTTAGTCGTATAGGTTTTCCAGCCTGCGTAAGGATCAGCTGGGGTCTGTTTTGCTGTAGGAGTATCATTTTTCTTTAAATCAGCGACTTGGTTTTCGAGCTTGGCGACCCGATTGTTTTGCCAAGCATATACGCCGCCGGCGACCAATACTAATAATGCGATTATGGCAAAGATTTGCAAAGCTTTACGACCTGGTTTCTTCTGCTGGGGCATAACTTGCTCGACGGCTACTTGTGCTTCTTTTTCGGGATTTATGTTTTGCTCCAAGACCCAATTCCTTTTATGCTTGGATTGTAACATATTGATAAAGCTCGTGCTTATAGTTCGGTTTTTGTTCGTATATCATGTCTATATGGTGCTACTAACCGAGTACGCCCACCACGCATTGCAATCATTGCAGGTACTAAAAAAGACGCCAGCGCGTCTTTTTTAGTACCAAACTAGAGCTATCTCTACGTGATTCTTATCATAATCCTACCAATACTATCTGTCAATCAACGATCGCTACGAGCACGGAGGGCATTGAGGATGACGAGAATATCTACGCCTTCTTGCAACAGTGCGCCGTTGAGCGGCTTAATAGCACCGGTGCTGGCAATGAGCATCAACACCACTGAAAGTCCAATGCCCACCCAAATACTCTCGCGAGCTACGCGCAAGGTGCGCTTACTAATGCGGATCGCCATAGGCACGCGCGAGAGGTCATCGAGCATAATAACCACGTCAGCTGACTCACTTGCCGCCGTCGAACCTTTGGCGCCCATAGCAATGCCCACGTCACTGGCCGCCAAGACTGGCGCGTCGTTTATACCATCACCAACCATCGCCAGTGGCGTATGGGCTCGTTTAAGGCGCTTAACAACTTTGAGTTTGTCAGAAGGTAGCTGGTCGGCGTGGACCTGGCTCATTTCGAGCTCATCAGCAATGCGCTGGGCAACCTCATAATGGTCCCCGGTCACCATGGCGATATCCTCAACACCTAGCTGAGCAATCTGCCGCAGCGTTTCTTGAGTCTCTGGTCGAATCTGATCGGCAAAGGTAATTACGCCAACATACACACCTTCGATGGCGACGAAGACGCCGGTCTTACCCTGGGTTTCGATGCTGTGATGATAATCATTAAATCGCTTAGGGAACAGCACACCCAAATATTGAAGATATGATAATTTGCCCACCGATACATAGCGCCCTTTGACCATACCGGTAATTCCCTTACCAACCATTTCTTCGACGTCTTCCGCCTTGGTAATTTTGAGCTTGCGCTGCTCGGCTTCGCCAACTACCGCGGCGGCCAAGGTATGTGCCGAGGCCTGTTCGACTGATGCTGCCAGCTGCAATACTTCTTTTTCGGTAAACTCAATTTTTTCTTGCAAAATAATGTTTTCAACTTTAGGTGAGCCCATCGTCAAGGTACCGGTTTTATCGAACACAATGGCTCGCAAGCGTGATAATTGTTCGAGGGCAGCGCCGTTCTTAACGATAATACCGTGCCGAGCAGCGCGGCTCATGCCGCTCACCAGAGCCACCGGCGTGGCGATGAGCAGGGGACATGGTGTGGCCACAACTAAGACCTGCAAGAAGCGTAATGGATCGGCACTAATTAGCCAGGCTAACCCAGCTATACCAAAACTCACCAGCGTAAATGGCAAACTATATTGATCTGCCAAACGAACGAGTGGCGACTTACTAGAAGCGGCTTGCTCAACTAAATGAATAATCTTTTCGTACTGACTATCATGGCTGGTAGCAGTAGCGCGCACTTCGATGGGTACTAATTGATTGATGCTACCACTCAGCAACGCAGTGCCCTCATTGCGCTCAACCGGTAAACTCTCGCCCGTCAAAGCCGACTCATCAACCGTGGTGCTACCGCTGGTAATAACGCCATCGACGGGCACCACTTCACCAGGCTTTACGATTACCACGTCACCGACTTGAATCTCGGCAACCGGCACGTCCTCTTCTCCGCCACGAATTTTACGATGAGCAATTTTAGGCGCGCGCTTTAATAGGTCGTTAAGTTCTTTCTTGGCTCGCTCTTGCGCATAATCTTCTAACGCCTCTCCACCAGTAAGCATCAATAAAATAATGCCAGCTGCTAAATACTCGCCAAGCGCTAAGGCCGATAAAATTGCTACTACCGCTAAAATATCTACGCCATACTCGCCAGCCTGAATACTCTTGATCATATCAATAATAATTGGCAAAACGCCGATGATACCCATAACCAGCAGCAGATCGTTCGCTAGCCCACCTTGACCGAGCAGAGCCAACACACCGCTCAATAGTAATGTAATAACTACGGCTACCAGTTCTTTGTAGCGCTGGATGACATATTTGAGATTAAAAGTAGGGGGCATATTCATTACATTAATTATACCATTGGTGCTTTACATATTATAAGGAGAGGAGAATAATACATCTCAGGTGTACCACCACACCGCGTACCCAAGGGGGATTCATGGCAGAGCGTGAGCAAAAGCGCAAGCCGGTCGCTGATCGAGCATCCGAAGAGGTGGTCGAGGCACCTGGCAAAAGCGATGTGGGCGAGAAGCTCAAGGCCGACATCGATGATCTGCTGGACGAGATCGACGAGGTGCTGGAGACCAACGCCGAGGACTTCGTCCGCAGCTACATCCAGAAGGGCGGCGAGTAGGTCGACGAGCGACATGGCGGGGAGGGGTGAGAGACAATCTCGCTCCTCCCCTGCCCGCAACGTTGCTTTTTATGACAAAAAAAGGTATCATTTCTCGGTACACAAGCGCACAAATACATCTCGGGGTGTGGCGCAGTTGGCTAGCGCGCCTGCTTTGGGAGCAGGAGGCCGGAGGTTCGAGTCCTCTCACCCCGACCAGATATGCGGGTATCGTATAGCGATTATTATGTCAGCCTTCCAAGCTGAAGATGGGGGTTTGATTCCCCCTACCCGCTCCATGTGTACCGTTTGGATTTCTACGCCCCTGTAGCTCAGCTGGATAGAGCAGAGGACTTCTAAGCCTAAGGTCGTAGGTTCGAATCCTACCGGGGGCACCATAGAGAACTTTTCTTTGGAGAGTTCTTTTTTATTGTTTTGAAAATACGTTTCTAACTCTGTTATTTGTTGAAAAATAGGACTTAGCGTAGTGGTTCCAAAAGTCTGGTCTGGATTTAGGTACAAACCAGCCTCATATACCAAGTTTTGGAACCGCATCTTATCACTTATAGGGGCTAGCTTCCAAATATCACTAACATGACTCATGAACTGTACAGCTCTATCTACCACGCTCTCCTTATCAAGTTCGTCATCTTTAAGCTGAGTTCTCTCAAACTCAAGATCAGCTTTACGAACTGCCAGACGTTGGTTCTGCTGATGATATTCTTCATCAGATTGAATACGCTTATCCATCCAGCGATCAAATAGTTCGTTTTTCTGATCTTCAAGTTTCTTGAGCTGCTGATCAATACCTCGACGCATCTCCTGTACTTCTCGGAAGTCGTTATTCCAGCGTCGGATAACGATCTCCTTAAACACTTTCAACGCCCACTCAGACGGCACGAGACTAGCCAAATGGCTTTCGAAGTCTTCATGGGCCTTATCTTTTGGGATCTTTACATACGTCCCTGTACGCTTTTTGGTACACTTTGTGCAGTGATAGTATGCGTAACTGCTATTTCTGCCCTTAGGCGAGCTACCAGTTAGTTTAGAGTTACATTGTCCGCAGATTAAGTATCTTCGAAGCGGCCACAGCTTATTGATCCGTTTGGCTGGTGTAGCAAGAGTCCTGCGTCTACCGTTCAAAATATCCTGAACTCTCTGGAAAAGCTCTTCGGGAATCATCGAAGGGTGTATTCCATCAACAATTTCGTTATCAGTCAGCTTGGTTTTAACTTTGCCTATATAGACCACGTTGTTGAGCATGTGAATCACTCCAGTTTTAGAAAGATAATTGCCCTTCTTAGTTTTTATGCCACACTTCTTAGCGAGTGCTATTGCATCACTTTGGCGATACTTGCCAGTTGCAAACTCATTAAAGAACTTCCTAACAGCTTTTACCTCACTTTCACTTCCAAAGGTGAGCGTAGGTTGTTTAGTAGCATTCTTCACGTTAACGTAGCCAGCAGGTGCCTGATTTACCCAACAGCCATCTTTCGCTCTAGCGACTGAGCCACCACGAGAGCGTTCAGACCGAACCTGATTATCAAACTGTGCGAAACTAGCCAGTACGTTCTCCATGAGGGTTCCTGTGGTACTGTCATCAATTGGCTCGGTTGCTGACCAGAGCATGATGTCCATCTTTTTCAGCACTGCTCTGAGTGCTGTGTGATCTGTTACAGATCTTGCGAAGCGATCCAATTTGTATACGACCACATGTCCGACAGTTTTCTTATTTGCTTGACAGTATTCAAGCATTTTATTCAACTGCGTACGATCTGCTGACTTCGCACTTTCACCTTCTTCTACAAAAACTCTGTCGGTCTTCCATTCACGACCAATGACAAAGTTTTTGCAAATGCGTTCCTGTTCACCCAGGCTTTTATTGTCTACCTGGCGTTCGCTAGAGACTCTGGTGTAAATGAGTGCTACATTTTTCGTCATACATTTTGCCTCCTTCTAATTATCTGATAGAGCTTAGAGCCATGCAATGACCCTAAGCGTACTTTGGAACCACTCATTTATGTTTCTGGAATGCATCGAATCTTGAGTTAAAAATTATTGTTTTGATCTCAATCTCAGATATAAGCTCGATTAACAACTCAAGCTCTTTACGTTGTTCTTTAATTATTTTGAACTTCTTCTCTAATAGTGTCATCGCTTTCCTCCTTTCTAGTTATCTGATTGATAAAAATGTCTGCCAAGTAATCGAGGTGCAGTATCAGACCCATAATTTGTTCATCGCTAAACTGCTCGCTAGCTTTGCCAGCGATTTTTCTAAACTCTTTGATACTGATAATCTGCTTCGTTTCCATAGCACTTTGAAGTCTAGGGAATTGAGGAGCATGTTTGTTAGATTCGAAATAAATAGCTACGCAGTTTGCAGGGACTTCAGCACATCATCAAAGTTTTTTCGATATTTTTCGTTAATTTTCGATATTATCGAAATGACTTGGTTTGGATCTAAGTCGATTTGATTATGAATCAATATCTTACCTCTACTG
>CAZPDI010000002.1:13586-56587 GCA_964585425.1 uncultured Candidatus Saccharibacteria bacterium
CTACTGCGTTCAAAGAATGGGCTTAAATAGGCAAGATTACTCTTACTGATAAGTTGCCATAAGTTATCAACTGAGCCATTTTCAAAGATTTCATACCTACTAAAGCTGATGCTCGGATTATTTAATAGTTTCTTGAATAAAGTATGCGGATCACGATCTTCGTGTAAGGCTGCTATCTGTAATTCATCAGCATCTCCAATTTTAAGCAAGAGCTGCACGTCTTTAAGCCTAAGCCTACACCTAATTGATTCCGTGTTTACTGGGGTACTTTTTTCTGCTTGCTTGCATTTTTCAGTAAGCTCGGCAAATTGCGGTTCTATGATCTCGAATCTGAATGAAGTAGAGGGGATACCGACTTCTAGCAGTATCTCATCTTCCTGCGGTAGATGCTCAATTCTGATTGCACCTAGCTCAGCAAGTTTTAGAAACAGTCTTAGCTGGTCATCATAGCCTATTGATATCCCAGTTCTATGTAAAAAGTCCTGTTTTTCTTTAGGCTTATAAAACAGACCCCGACTATCAACAGAACTATCTCGTTCGTACTCAAGATCTTGTATTACCGCCAATAGGTCTCTAGCTAGCCGTTCGTTCATTAGTGGTTTGCCTCTACTAATAATTATAGATCACTTCTTGATGAGTGGTATAGCAGACTCAGGAATCTTGCGTACTTGTACAGTTTCAGCACCTTCAATACTTCGTTTCATCAGACGGTGTAAGCCATCAAGAATCAACCAACGTTCTCTCCAGTACATAATATCTATAGGGTACGATGTGTCAGCTTGCATTGTACGTTCATATTCTTCAGGGTGTTGGTCTGGTTGTTCAATAACTTCACGAGGGTTAACATCGTAGTATCCATCTGGCTTCGACCAGATAAACGGTACATCAAAATGCCAGGTGAGTTCTTCAATAGGTATTTCTTCTGTTGGAACATCAAGCCCCCAGACTTTACGTTCATCCCAACTGAAGTCGAAGCCAATCTCTTTTATTATTGCTGGTAGTTCACGGCTCATAGTTCTATTTCGACACGAATATCTTTTACGTAGTTGCCGTTTGAATCTTTCTCATCGTCATTAACCCAAGCGTTCTTTGGTACGGCCTTGTAGAAACGGTGGATTGCATCACCACTCACTTGATCTGCCTCACAACGCATATCTCCCTTTTGAAGGTCAACAACTTGTTGAATCTCTGATGGCTCAGTCACTTCATAAGCAGTTGCCTCGATATAAACACCTTCTCCTGTTCCTTCGGGCATAGTTGAATCGTATACAACTATAAAAACATCTTCATTTTCTCGAATGTTTTTCGAGTGTACGCTGTTTTTATCTGAAAACCAGTACAAGTTATAGCTGTCATCCCAAAACCCAGCAACAGGGCTATTCCAAGGTTTGCCAGATTTAGAAGCAGTTGCAACAGTAGCGTACAGTACAGTTGTGAGAATCTCTTTGGCTCGCTTTTCGTGATAATCACTCATACTTCTCATTGCTACTAGTCTAGCGTTTTTCCTCAGAGATAACTTTAACCCGGCAGACTTCATGGAAGCCCATGGTTCCCTGAGATCGTCCATTACCAGATTTCTTGTAGCCACCAAACGGAGTTTTTGGACTAAAGTACCAAGCATTGTTGTGGGCAATGTTCCCAGCCTGAATCTGCTTTGCCACCCTGTGATACTTTTCAATGTCTTCAGTAAAGATGTAAGCACCAAGACCATACTCAGTATCATTCGCAAGCCTTACTGCCTCTTCCTCAGTTTCAAATGTTACGACTGGTAGAACTGGGCCGAACACCTCTTCGTTCCATACACGCATCTCTGGGGTAATATTAGTAAGTACAGTAACTTCGTAGTATGCACCTTCGAGTCCATTGGGCTGTTTTCCGCCAACAACAATCTCTGCACCTTTCTCAATGGCGTCTGCAACCTGAGCTTCTAGCTTCTCAAGCTGTCGCTTTGCTACTAATGGGCCAATCTTAGTGTTTTCATCAAGCTGATCGCCCACTTTTGTTTTAGAAGCGTACTCTTTCAATGCCTTTAGCACCTCATCATATTTACTTGCATGCACTATCGCTCGCTTTAATCCATCACAATATTGCCCAGTATTGTCGAATCGAGCCATAGTGAGCATATCGATTGTTCTTGGAACATCTGCATCTTCGAACACTACGCCAGGAGCTGAACCTCCCATTTCTGTAAGGACTGGGATTGAACGTTCTGATGCAATTTCTGTAATACGTTGCCCTGTTTGGGTGCTTCCTGTGAATAGAACCATGTCTACGTCTTGCCGAACAAGTGTCTCACCAACCTTGCCGTCTCCAACAATAACCGTCAGGACACCGTCAGGCAATTCAGATTTAGCGACTACTTCAGCCATTAGCTGAGCGAATAATGCGGTTTCCTCTGAGGGCTTGTATACGACTGTATTACCTGCAATCAACGCTTGTCCGACCTGAAATGAAATATTATTAAATGGAAAGTTCCAGGGAGCAATAGCAGCGATTACGCCACGAGGTTCAAAGGTCTGAATATGCTTTTCTGTTTCATTCTCAAAGACAACACTAGAGGCGAGTGACTCCTCTGCTTGGCTCATGTAGTCTTCAAATTCGCCGAACGTACCTGTAATAGAGTCACGAGATGAAACAATTGGTTTACCCATTTCTTTGCTCATAGTTTGAGCTATGTCTTCAAGTCTTGCCTCAGATACTTTCAGGAAGCTACGGAGTTTCTCGCACCGTTCTTGTATGGAGAGTGCTGCCCAAGCAGGATAGGCTTTTCTAGCATTCGAAACTGCTTGAGCGACATCGGCTTCCGATGCAGCTTCGACTTCACCAATTACCTCGTAGTTTTTACCTGGATTTGTTGAGACTATTTTCATAACTCAAGTATAGCAGAACAGAGGTAAAATTAGTTCCTGTAATTATAGTTATGGGAAATAAGCTAGAATGAAACCAGAATATAAGGATAATCTTCACATGCCGAAAAAGAAGTCCAGTAAGAAAAGTCGAAACCCGCGTCGAGGTAAGCACTTTGAGAAAGCGACAAAAAAAGTCTTCCAAAACTTAATGCCCACCAAAACAGTGCTGACCAACGTCGAGGTCAAAGGTATTATCACTGGCGGCTCAAGAGAGATTGATGTACAGGTATTGGAGGAGAATGGCATAGACTTTCTAGCAGTTGAGTGTAAAGACGAAAAGTCTCCTATAGGTACCCCTACGGTTGAAGGATGGTACGGAAAATTAAGGGAACTTGGGGCAACTAATTCAGCGATCGTATCAAACTCTGGATTCAATAGGCCTGCACGAAGATATGCAGAGCAGTCTGGCATATCACTGTACAATCTAGTAGATAGCAGCGACCCTAAAGTGAAGTTCCATCTAACTTTTAAGGTATTCTTCCACCAAACGTATGTGGCTGATGTGGCCATAGAGTACCCACGAGATATGGGGCTTGAAGAGAATATTGACATTCGAGATATGCTCGAATGTCATGTTGCTTTCGGTGATACTGCTACGAGCAAGCTGTACCACATTGCTAGAGATTCGTGGAATGAAGGTAACGTCACTGAAAACGAACAGACCAGAACCGCAGAGGTCGTTTTAGATAAACCGACACTTACAAGGAACGGTGTGACTGTTAGTTTACCCTGGCTAAAGATACGATATCGTCTAGACCTTAAATATTATGAAGGTGAGCAGGATGTCTATGATACAGAAGGTATTTATGACGTTGTTAATGAAAGTTATACAACCAATTCAATGGCTATTGGAAACTGGAGTCCTGCAGACATAGGTACTGATAAGTTTCCTGAGATATCCAAATCGGACTTTGAAAAAGGCAGCTACACCATCGGTATGACTTTGCGGGCCAATATGAGCGATGAGCCAAGCTGGCAACCGTCTATCGATAACACCCCTTAACCGTTTCGTATAAATACGATACTTTTGCGATACAAACGGAATTTGAATGTGTAAAAAATGAAGAAAGTTCCGCAGAGTTAACGTGTTTGTCTCGCATGTGTATCGTACATAATCCTTAAAGTTTTGCGTAGAATGCGTACTTTCGCAATCAATCAGACATGTGAATTAGCTAAAGTACGGCCTGACTCAATCAGATCATCAAATGCCATAGAGTAGCGAGCAACATCTTCTTTACTCATCACACTATCGTTATACACCTGAAGCATTTCAAGCGAACTATGTCTCGTAAACCTTGAAACAGTCATCAATTCGCCTGGCATGTGCTGTATCAAACGAGTAGTGAAGTAGTGCCGTAATCCATGCACGTTCTTCTCAATACCGAGTTGCTCAAATACGCCAAGCACAATACTTCTCAAGCCTCGTTCGGTTAGTGCCAAAGAAGACGACCTACGACTACTGCTTGTAAATAGATAGTCGTCTGGCTGTAGATCAACAACACTCAGGTATTGTCTAAGCACTTCAGTCGTATAGCTGTGCAGATATACCTTCTCTTTATCATCCTTCCCCTTACCAAGCACCCAGACTGTACCTGAAGAGAGGTCAATATCTTTTGCTTGTAGCCTACATACTTCAACTTGCCGAAAACCTTGAAGCAGTAGGAGGCTCAGTAAAGCGTTCAGTCGTGGCGTGCCACTCGTTTTCATCCACTCGCAGAGCCGTTTAGCTTCACTTTCGTTAATACCTTCGACTTTATGCTTCTTAGATTGCTCGAAGTTCTTCACGTTCACTGTGATATCTTTCGTCAACAGTCCATGACGGTAACATTCCCGCAGAAAGACTCTCGCACAGGTTAAATACTTGTTCTTGGTTGCTACCGCCATGTCCGCTTCAGCTAAATGACGTTTATACTCCAGCAGGCTGTTTACACTAAGCTGATGCGTTTCAAGATACTCAAGAAAGTGGTTAATCCGTTTGCCGTATTCGTACTGCGTGTTTGGTCTGACATCAAGTCCTGCAAACATCTGGGCGACAACTTGCTCAGTAGTCGGCAAACTGAGAAGCTCGCTAGACATATAGAATGTGCTCCAATTTAACACTACGTTTTATTAAGTCTGGCTCGATCATGGTGTGGCGGTGGCATTTCTTGAAGTCTGCTTCTGAGCACATAATTGCTATGCGTTCCCTCTTGGCTAGCTCAATGAGTTCATCTATAGCACCGTCATAATCTCTGTTCTCACCCAGTCCACCAAGCCGACCTCCCTTAAAGCCGTATACGATACTATGCGAGGCTAATTGTTCGCTTAGTGAGTTCTTATTGAACCAGGGACAAAAGCGTGAGTAGGGTCGAGTACGAACGTCTACCAGTCGATCAATGTCGTATTCTTTCAGCCGTTGAATAAACTCATCTATTGAACGATTTGAGTGACCGATAGTGTAAATAATCATACTTATATTTTAGCATAAGCACAACATGTTTCAAATGTTTTGTAAATACATCTAACAGGGGTGACTATTCAGTGTATCGATAACCTGATCCTACCGTCAGCATGAGCTGGTAACTCGCTCCTTCATAGGCACAGCGGTTCACTAAGCGGATAGATTCTTTGCCAAGATAATTCTCGTACTCTGCATCTCCACTTTTTGTACCGTCAGAGCCTTTGGCTTTATTGCCTTTAGTGCTTGGATCGAGTCCAACAATCCTCATTGCTTCATCAGTCTTAGCGTATACGTCTTTGTACTGACATTTACCGAGTTCTGACAGCGTGATTGATGTTGTGGTTACTTTGCCAGTTGGAACTGTTTTAAGAGGGTCTGCAGAGTCTTCTGTGCCACCGTCTTCAAATAGTAGTTGGTAGCCGTTCTTCTCAGCTTTGATTTGCCGACTATTGGCAGGATCATAGCTCTGACCGAACTCACTGGCTACTTCGCTCATTGGTTTATTCAGGTACTCGTCAAAACGTGGAGCACCTGCTTGTTGTGCGGTGCTACTATCATCAGTCTTTGTACCTGCCGACTTCTGAGCTTCTTCGCTTGGTGAGAGTATTACAATTACAACTAAAACTGCCGCTACTGCCCAAACCCACTTACGTTTATACCACTTTGGTTTTGTGCCTGATCTTTTGTTCTTGTCCATATCTACCTCCCTCGATTTAAAATAATAAAAAAGGACAACCATTCTAGGTTGTCTACACCAGCAGCAAGTTTGCACCTACTGTTTTTCGAATGATTGCCCTTTTCTAAGTGCAAACATCCGAGGGTCGGATATTAAAATAACTGCTGATGTAGACAGTTTTTATTATACAGTAGTAACCTCTAGCGGTGAAGTTTGGTAAGATTAAGCTATGAAAAATAAAGTGTATCTTATCTCTGGCACATTAGGCACAGGAAAGTCTACGGTTACTAAACTTCTCTTAGATCGCCTGGCTAACGCTGTTCGTATCGAAGCGGATGACTATCTGCACGATACCGAGAATCGAAATGATATGAATTGGGAAGATCGACTTGAATACATGTGGTCAAAAGTTATTTCTACCGCTACGGCTAACCTAAATGATGGCAAAAACGTTGTGATAGATGGTCTTGTGGAAGATGAATTACCTCAGCTTACAGAAGCATTCCGTGACCAGGATTTATATTATTGCATTCTAGTTGCAGATGAGGACGTGCTTGTTCAACGAATTAAGGGCAGAGGTGATACGCACTCCATCGAACGCAGTATGGAAGTATTAAGACAATTTATCAGTGATCCAGAGAAGAAGCCCTACCTAATTGATGTTTCTCATCTTACGCCTAATCAGGTGCTGGAAAAAATACTTGAGCTTAAGCCAAAACAGAGAAGATAGTTTGATGCTAAATAGCGACGTCACTGAGGCAATATTTCAAAACTCACCCATTACCAAAGGCGGTAATGAATTGATTGTTTCAAGCGTCGACGAGGCTCTTGGCGTGATAATGGATGTGGACCACAGAAAATATAAGCAGGATATCAGATCGCAGGTTCTCGGACTTCATAAGTACCTAAAGCTCAATAAAATACAGATTCCTCAGTCAAGGTGCTTAACCTTCGTGGTACCATTAAAAACCTACATCTCTATACCCGAAAAGTACAACGCAGCAACTGTTATTCTAAACCCAAAAAAGAGTGGTCTAACCAAGTCCTACGGCATAGTAAGAATTAGAAATCATGAGCCAACATTAAGTGTAGGGAAAGCAGAGATCAAAATGAAACTATCTTATCTGGTAGTTACATTTACTGACGACACAGTAGGAGGAAACAAAATAGACGATATCAAAGACTTAGCCGCTCAATATAGAAAAGCAATCTCTTATGCCAATAATTTGATTGACTCCTATAAATCAACTCCTGGTATCCACTTACACCGATTAAAGAACGTTAGTCCACTTTCACAGCCAGACCTGACAGCTATTGCACTCTATGATCTGAACAAACAGAGGTGCATCGACATTAAAAGTCGGCTTCTTACAGATCACATGGTAGGTGATCTGGCATTCGCTCATGATATGGATCAACAACAGATAGATTTCTTTCGGAACCTACACGCTCTCAATGAGTTCAAGCAAACTTTCTCCACAAAGCTGATATCAAAAATGCAGAGTGCATATGATAGCCGATGTTTGGGCAGATTCAACGAAGCAGTTATTATTGCTGATAATGTTATAGAGTTAACCTTCAGATACTTTGTTTATTTACTTACTTTGCATGAAGGTAAAACGGAAAAAGAAGCATTACAAGCATCACGTAAGCAAGTAAAGATGGAATACTTATTCAAAGATCTGGCAACCAAGTTAAGGGTCTCTCCTGGTCAGCTCCGTAAGGATATTGAGTATAAAAAGTGGGAAAATAGCTGTAGAAACGTGAGGAACAGATTGGGTCACAGAATAGACGCCACTGATGTAGACAACGATCTATCATATCGAGCAGTAAACTCGTCAGCGAGACTCTTAGAGAGGCTTTGTAAAATTGTTGAGGCAAAGGTGCCAAACCTTGTTCAAGATACCAACTTACTCACATCTGCTACTTGGCTGGTTGATATGATAGAGAAGGCTAATAAATAACTTATTGTTAAGGTTCTAGTAAAGCTCGTTACTAATTTGCTATACTCGACAGTGGTGATAGGTTAAATGTTTCATTCCATCGAAGTAGTTCTGACTTCAGTTGGTTCCAATTCGAAACTCTAATGTGCACCATTTATAATGAAACTTTTTACGGATATTTCTGATCCCGAAATTATTGAACGATTACAAAACGGCGAGGTCGGTGTGCTACCGAGCGATTCTGTATATGGATTAATGTGTGTTGCAAGCAATCCTGATGCAGTTAAACGACTTTACGAACTCAAGCAACGCGAGAATAAGCCCGGCACCCTTATTGGTGCTTCCATCGAACAGTTTGTAACGCTCGGCCTTGATCCTGAGTATATTGAGGCTGCTAAGAAATACTGGCCCGGCCCAGTCAGTGTTGTTATTCCGTGCGACACAAGACTCGACTACCTTCATCTCGGCCATAACAGTTTAGCGGTACGAATACCTGACAATCTCGATCTTCTTTCCCTACTTTCTAAAACGGGTGTCCTGCAAACCAGCAGCGCTAATCTAACTGGCCAGCCGGTGGCAACCACCATCACAGATGCGCAAAACTACTTTGGCGATAACGTCGATTTTTACGTCGATGGCGGCGACTTATCCAGCCGACAAGCTACTACCGTACTTCGTATCAATAACGGGCAGGTCGAGGTGCTCCGCCAAGGCGCTCAACAGGTTGTAAGTTAGGCTTTAGTAAGATATAATCATCTCTGTTGCACACATGGCGGGTGTAGCTCAGTTGGTTAGAGCGACTGGTTGTGGTCCAGTAGGTCGTGGGTTCGAGCCCCATCACTCGCCCCAATATGGTTATGGTTAAAAGCAGAGTTTATAGCTCTGTTTTTTGTTATGCTTATGGTATAAATAAACCAGTAAGTAACATAAAGGAAATTTATGCCAACTAACAAAAGAACTCACACATCCAAAAAACCATCTTCGCAACTGATTAAAGTCTGTCTTTTAGTAAGTGCCATACTCACGTCGTACTTCGCGTACCACACGTTTGTACTTGTTCAAGATCTTAAACAAAACCTTCAAGGTGCTCCAGCCTCATATGCCTTACTACCGGCAGCGATCTTGGCTATATTTGTATTTCGAGCTCCGTCAAGCTATAAAGCAAAATATGTAGCTGTAAGTATTTTATCGATTCTTGCTTTTGGATTACTTGTTTGGCTCTTTGGCGTCACGGCCGCAGGAAGCTCATTAAGGACAAGCTTTTAATCTAATTACGGCTGGTTTGCGACAGATGAAGTAGAAGGACTTAAACTTTATCCTGGCACTAAGTTATTCTTTGACAAAGTTAGTTCCGGAGATATTTCGCTAACTTAAATAAACCTATTATCGTTTTTCAGCTGAACCAGGCAAAACCTTGACGACTAATACAATTGCATAAAAGACGGCAAAACCGCACATAATCGATGGCACACCTTGCGTAGTGACCGGGTTGAACATATTGATGATGCCCGTTGGTATTAAGAAAACGAGGTATCCAATAATCATCCAGAAGAGTGCGTCATAATGGACCTTTTTGGCTCGATGCATATACTTAGCTGCCAGGATTAAGCCCGCAAATAAGAAGCCAAGGTAGTAGAGCCCATATATAAAACCAAGGCCGGCGTGGAGCTTAAAGATAACATAATTACCGCCACAGACTGCAGAGTTAAGCGAACTAGGAGCCAGGGCAAACAATGCCACCAGCAATGCAGCCAAAACATCCGCCGCCCAGTGCAACCAAAATGGTTTACGTTGTGCAATGGCACTCACCAGATGCAGCCCAAGTGGTGGCAACAAGGTAATAAAGACATAACCAATACGCGACCACATCAACCCGTTTAGTCCGATAACCTGGCCGCACGTACGATATTCTGCTACCTGAAACATCGCCAAGCTCAACAAGATGAGTGCGGAAAATATAACAATATTACTTCTGCGATAGCGAACGAGTGTCCAAATCAGTATGGCCAACTCAATTATAATTGTTGCTAGCATAACTGGCGGCGAGAAACAGTATAGTGTATTAGTCGTCGAACGATCGGAGGACGCCATAGAGTTTATTAATCTGGGCAGAGCCTGGTCGAACATTTATGTTCACGGTGCCATCAACCGGCACGAAGCTATCATTACGCTCTAAGCAATGGGTATAGGTGCCAGGATTTTTGGTCTCACCTACGCTGGTTAAAAGACCTTCCTTTTTGGAATTACTAAACGTCATGTTAATCCAGGTGTTGCGCTCCAATACCGTGTACTGAATACAAACACGCACTGAGTTTTCCATATCAGCCTTACTGACGAGCGTGTAAACGGGATCGACGCCAGGAGCAGGGGAGGAAGCGACACGCACCAAAGTATTGGCCGTCTTGCGAACGAGCTTGCCGCCCTGCATTTGTGAAACTGGATCACGTCGGAACGAGGCGTTAGAGCTTGCGTCGCTGAATCGGGTAATTACGAGCCCTACTCCAGTTACGGCTACACCCAGCAAGATGGCCAGGATAATATCATTGCGTTTGGTTGATGTACGTTTAAGATTTTTGGCACTTTTTTTAACGGCTTTAGGCATAGTTTTCCCTACGATTATTGTTATGCTTATTGTGCGCTTTTTACCAAATAAATGCAAACTCTCCTGCTACAGCCACCAATCACAAGACTTCCTAACTAATCGACGTAAGCTGCGTCGACGTAACACCAGCGCCAAGCTTTAGCCTCACCGAAGGCCTGCATGATTGGGTGACCGGTTTCTTTATAATGACCAGTGGCGTGCATACCAATGGATGAGTCGCAGCAACCAACATGGCCACAGGTTAAGCACTCACGTAACGCAACGGCTTTTGTCCCCTGCTCCAGACATTCTTTGCAATAATCCCCGCTCGGCTTTACGCCTTCTACAATCTGATCTAAATGTGCGTCGGCCATACTAATCGCCTCCTGTTATTAACTATATTATAGACTACTTATGCTAAAGTGATAGAATTAAGGCATGCCAGAATCTACTCAAATCCCAGGACAAGGTGCGCTTTTTGGTGACTCTGTCCCTACGGATAGAGAAGCCAAGGCCGCAGAACTGCAAGCCGCTGCCGAACTTGACATCAAGATTCCGCAAATCGCCAAGGCTGGCGATAGAAGGAATAAGCCCGACTTTGATCCGAACCACCTCACCGAAGGTGCGCATCAGGAAATTTCTGATCCAGCCACTACCGAACTCCAGCAGCATGGGCCAGAACCGATCTGCCCAGCGTGGGCTCTGCCAGATAATGCTCCTCGAGTTGGCTCGTATCTCCCTGATTTTGGCCCGGTTACCGAACTGCGGCTGGCGGCTGCTCAGCAGTTTGCAGCCAACCGCTACGACAAGTTCGTTAAGGAGCTTAATGACTGGGAGCGACGTGCTCGCCCCGAAATCCATGCTGCTCGTGTCGAAAAAGCGCAAGCAGCCCGCCAGGCAATTGCTCAGAATAAACCTGTTTCAAAAGAGGTGGCTGAAACAAAAGAAACACCCCTTCGCACTGATGGTCGGTGGGATGAAGTTCGTAGCCAGATCAATGGATCACCTGACGAGGGTTACGACATTGTAACCCGAACTAATGTTGATCTCGAACAGCAAGCTGATGCCATCCACAGCCTCATGCAAGCGCCAAAGCCCAGGAATCTCGACGAACCGCCACTAAGTGATGAGGAGATCGTAGAAGGCGACTGGCCAACCCCACCTGATCCATCACGACAGATCCGTACGCGAGGTGATCAATACGCCTTTATCCCGCCACCAAAACCACCAAAACCAGATCCAAATCGACCGGACGCTCCTGGTTACTACCACCCAGTCAGCGAAGCAAGACGAAAGCTCAAGGGCGAGCCAACTGAAGAGCTATTCTAGCTCGGTGCCCCGTTAACGAACAGCCCCCGCTCTCGTTGGCGGGGACTTTCGATTTATAGAGTTTTTTTAGCGAATGGTTTCTTTAAAGCGTTTGCCGGCTCGGAAGCGCGGCATTGGCATGGCCGGAATATGAATCTCGGCACCAGTTTGTGGATTTACCCCACGGCGAGCGGCACGAGTACCTAAATCAAAGGTACCAAATCCAGTTAAATTTACTTTTTCACCTTTAGCAACGGTCTGCTCCACGGTATGGGCAAAGGCCACTAATACGGTCTCAACCTGTCGCTTGGTCATGGCGGTTTCGGCGCTCACGACCTCAATAAGTTTTTGCTTGGTCATAGATGATTCCCCATCCCTTTATTCTCTTAAACCTAGTGTAGTCTGACCCTTGGTGGCAATGCAACCTTGAGCGTTATGCCGGATCTAAAACCTGGCGAATTTGCTCGATTTTGGTTGCTTTACCATCATTATCAACGTCAACGATGACGCCACATAATTGACGGCGACCGGCCATTTCGAATTCGTTACGACTAGGAAGTTGCGTTAGCCAGCGCTGAACGATAACATCGGTCTTTACGCCTAGGCTGCTATCTAGACTACCACACATACCTACGTCGGTGATGTGAGCTGTCCCACAAGGCAAAATTTGGGCATCGGCAGTTGGGATATGCCAGTGATCGCCGACCACTAATGTGGCGCGGCCGTCCAAGTAGTGACCAATGACGAGTTTTTCGCTACTATAATCGCCATGAAAGTTTATGATAGTGGCCGCTCGCTTGACGTTTTTATGGGCTTCTAAAATTTCATCTACCGTCGAAAGGGGATTGGCGACCTGCGGCGTACTGGGTACGGTGTTGCCCAATAAGCTAATTACCAGGATTTTACCAAATGGCGTGTCGATCAGTTTATATCCTTTACCTGGAGTTTCGTCCGGGTAATTAGCCGGGCCGATTACTGGCTCTTTAGCATCCTCGAGTAGCGGGTAGATTTCGGGGTCAGCCCAGGTGTGATTACCACCGGTAAAAAAATCTACGCCGGCTTCCTGCATATCGCGCATGTGCTTAATCTTCATGCCCTTACCGGCGCTAAGGTTTTCGCCCTGAGCTACCACAAAATCAATCCGGCTTTCAGCTTTAATGCCGGGGAGCAGTTCTTTGATAACGCCGCGACCGACGCGACCCATGATGTCTCCTAAATATAGAATACGCATATTTTGGCTTTCTTATGAGTAAATAATAGCATATTTAAAGGTTTTTGTCACTCTTTGAGCGCGAGTTTCTTTAGCTTAAAAATAGCCCGTTTAACAATGTTATAACATTGTTAAACTTTATTATTTTAAGAGTCGAAACTTCTCGTCCTACTTATTACCCGTAAAGGGACTACTTAGCAAACTCGATGGCACGAGTTTCGCGGATAACGTTTACCTTAATGGTGCCAGGGTATTTGAGAGTAGCTTCAATCTTGGTAGCCAAATCACGAGCGAGCTGAATGGCGCTTAGATCATCGATCTTTTCGGGTTTCACAATCACGCGGATTTCGCGGCCAGCGCTAATAGCGTAGGCCTTATCAATACCAGGGAAGGTAGTGGCAACATTCTCGAGCTCAGTCATACGCTTGGCGTAATTTTCCATGGTATCACCACGGGCACCAGGGCGGCCAGCACTCATGGCGTCAACCACGCGAACGACAAGCGCCTCGGGCGTAGTGGCCTCAACATCATCATGATGCGCCTCAGCGGCATGGCAAATAGCTTCTTCCAAACCATACTTTTCGGCAATCATGCGACTAATGTGATGATGCTTACCTTCGATCTCGTGCGTCATGGCCTTACCAATGTCATGGATGAGCGCGGCGGTCTTAGTGATGCGCACGTCGGCACCAATCTCGGCAGCAATCATACCGGCCAAATGAGCCATTTCGGTACTGTGCTTAAGAACGTTCTGGCTAAAGCTGGTACGGAACTTAAGCTGGCCAAGAATCTTAATCATTTCTGGCGGCAGACCGACAACACCGGTTTCCTTAGCGGCCTGCTCACCAGCCTCTTTAACAACCTTATCAATTTCCTTCTTGCTCTTCTCTACTACTTCTTCGATACGAGCTGGGTGAACACGACCATCAGCCAACAGTTTTTCGATAGTCAGGCGAGCGACTTGGCGGCGAATCGGATCAAAGCAGGAGAGTACGATAACACCCGGCGTATCATCCACTAACACATCAACGCCGGTTAAGCGCTCAATGGCCTGAATATTGCGGCCTTCCTTACCGATAATTCGACCCTTCTTTTCGTCGCTATCAATAGCCACGGTGGTAACAGTTTTTTCCTGACTTTGATCGCTGGCCATACGCTCCATGGCGGTGGCCAGTATCATCTTGGCGTCATCTTCGGCATTTTCTTTAGCATCATTCTTAAGCTTATCGACGACAGCAATCAGGTCTTTCTTGATGTCGCGCTCGGTCATCTTCATGAGCTTATCTTTAGCCTCATCCTTGGTCATGCCGGCAACCTTCTGGAGGTTGTCTTCTTGCTTCTTGCGGATGGCCCGGATCTCGTCTTTAAGATCCTCTAACTCGCCTTCATTTTTACGGAGCTTTTCGGCGCGCTTATCCAGTTCATCAAGCTTTTTATCAAGATTAGTCTCTCGCTCAGCAATACGTTTTTCGCCAGCAGTAATTTGGCGACGACGCTCACGCTCTTCTTCTTTGGCTGCTTCGGCAATTTTATCGGCCTCTTTTTTGGCGTCTTTAATAATTTTTTGGGCTTTAGCTTCGGCTGAGTTAGTCTGCTGGCGGCTTCGAGCAACGCTCGCACCAAAACCCGCCCCAGCACCTGCAACTAAGCCGGCTACGAGAAGTACAATCTCCATAAATCCTCTTCATTCTGTTCTACTGTGTGGCACACATTCGGGGTCTATAACGGAATAACGGCACACTAACAAGTAAATAACAATTAATCAATAATCAACACTTCTATTGTACGACGACTTCAACCTTGTAATCAAGGACAATATAAGGTATAAACAATGTACTCGTCCGTAAGAGTGCCGCAACGTGAATCAGACATTCACAAGCGCACTCGGAACGGTTCTGGGGGCGCTTTGCGCCACTCCTCGGCATCACCAGAGGAGATCCCGATGCGCAGCATCACCACTGTCGCCACCAGCACCCGTCCGCCCCGTTCTGCCCGCCGCCGCAAGCCCTCCAGCTTCAGCTCCTTGATGACGGTGCAGATCGCCCTCGGGCTCGCCGTCCTGCAGCTCAAGCTGATGCCCAACTTCATCGGCAAGTGTGGCATGGGCCACGACCTGTTCCAGTGCGAGACCTGCAAAGGTCCTGGCCAGTGCCAGAGCGACCCGACCTGCAACAGCGGGTTGCGTTGCACCGGCGGCTGCACCAACCTCTGAGGCAACGCCTCGCCACCTCGCCTCGCGGCGGGATTCTCGGTCAAAGACCAAGGATCCCGCCGCATTGTGCTTTCTACGCTTATGGTATTATAATCGCATGAACCTTCTTGATCTTTTAACACTGCTCTCCTTTATTGGCCTCAATATCGACATCTTACTGCAGGCCCATAAAATACGTCAGGTAAAATCATCGGAAGATATATCGATTACCGGCCTGATGATCCGTTTTGTATCCATCTTCGTGATTTTGTATAAATTACTATGCGTGGGCGACATAGCGTTAATCGTTGGTCAAGCACTATTGGTGGTCACCTTTACGAGCTATATGGTGCTGGTCTTTAGTTACCTCCCAAAAAAGAAGCAACGCAAAACTCGCAAACGTTAGTTGACAGATACGAACCGAATCCTTAGGCTTAGGCTATGAATCAACAGGACCAACAACTACGAATAAGCATCATTGGCTTTGGTGATTTTGGTCAACTTATTACCCGCCATTTAGCTCCTTTATCGACACTTATAGTTTATGACCGTACGCAACATCGTGCAGACCAGATCAAGCAACTAGGTGCTCAGCCAGTGACCATCGAAGATGCTGCACGGGCCGATGTGGTAATTCTAGCCGTGACGCTAGATGCTCTGGAGCCTACCCTGGAAAAACTTGCCCCATCACTAAAACCAGGTACACTTGTGGTCGACGTCACGAGCGTAAAAATCAAGCCAGTCGAAATCATGGAGCGCCTGGTGCCTGATACATGCCAGATACTCGCTACTCACCCATTATTTGGGCCGCAAACGGCTAGCGAAAATTTAGCCGGTCATAAAATCGTCGTAGATCCGATTCGCGTTAACAACATGGATCAGATCGAATCGTTCTTGCAAAAACTAGGCCTGCACGTCGTCTATATGTCGGCCGATGAACATGATCGCGAAATGGCCTGGGTCCATGCGCTAACATTTTTTGTGGGCAGGGGACTCCTGAATATGAGGCCGCCGGTTTCTGAATTAAGTACCAACTACTATAAAGAGCTTTTGGACGTGGTGAACGTAGAGCGCCAACAGAGTCTTGGTCTGTTTTACACCATCCAGCGCGGCAATCCGTATGCCGAAGAAATGCGACAAAAATTTATCGCCTCGCTCACCGATCTTGAGCAACACATACAACAAAAAACCGATTAAACTTAAAAGCTACTTCTTTGGTTTTGTAATATTAGCTTCGCCGCCATACACCGGCATGACGATGGTGCCGGCCTTAGCTCCCTCGAGTCGTTTACTACCAGACTCAATCCAATCTTCCCCTGTTGATCCGACAATTGGAATATTGAGTTCATGAGCTATGGCATTAGCAATGGTTATGCCAATGCGTAATCCAGTAAATGAACCGGGTCCTTCATACACAATTAATCCGGTTAGATCCGAATAATCAGACGCTGTAACTGCAAGGACTTCATCGATGGCAGCCGGCAATTGTACCGATAATTGTCTTCCAGCCTCCCACTCTTTGGTATGCAAAATCTCGCCAGCAGGGGAGAGGGAAGTTAGGTTGGCAATCATTGAGTCGGTTCGAATTGCTAAAATCATGAGTTTAATCCTTGTAGTACATAATCATATTCTGGCGAGGTGGTAATCTTCACTTCCCTGTCTTCTTCGCTCCTAGCCACGATGGTTACTCTAATTCTACTATCAGGCAAGACGCCACTGACATTACTTCCCCATTCCACCGCCGTGATCGATTGCGGATCGGCAATAAATTCAGCCAGCTCAAGAGCCGCCATATCTCCATCCATAATACGGTAGAGATCAAAATGATGCAGGCTCAAATTACCCGGCAATTGATAATCACGACTGATGACAAAAGTGGGGGAGGCAACATCGCCATTGTAGCCTAGGCCCTTAGCAAGCCCCTGCACAAAGACTGTCTTTCCCCCACCCAAATCACTCACCAGCTCAATGGTTTCGCCGCCATGGCAATGTTGGCCGATTTGATAACCAAGCTCTGATGTTTGTTCTGGTTTTGATGTAGTAGTTATATAGGTCATAGCGGAATCCATAGATTGCATAGACAATAGTAAAGCAACCGGCCGCAATGAGCAACCAACGAGCCAGAGGGCTTGGATCAGTAATGGCCTCGGTTGCGGCTGCCATGCTGGTTTTAGACAGCTTACTACTATCTCGTTTACTTTTGGCTTTGCTACTCTTTTTGGCGGCTGCTTTTTTGGATGCAGTCTTTTTTGTAGCTACTTTTTTAGCGGCTGCTTTTTTAGCCGTGGTAGATACGGTGCTCGTAGTACTAGCGGCTTCGGCCAATATATTCATAGTTCCCGGGGTGGGTGTTAGCGTCCACATCCAAGCCCCGTTAATAGCTGCCCAAGCCTGACCAGTCTTTGCTGCACCATAACTATCGGTTGTATCTAAAACGTTTCCGAGCGGATCAAGAATCTGCACAGCCCCTCCGCTATTAGTTAAGCCAAGCTTGGTATCGGCCGAATAGAATACGGCGTATCCTCCGGCCTGAACCGTAACATCGCTAATCGTATAATAGCTCCGGAAGTTACTGCCGGTTCGCAAGGTATACCCCAGGAGCTTTACTGACTGATTATTAGGATTATATACTTCGATAAATTCGTCTTTGGCATCGGTAAGAGGGGAGAGCGGGTCGGGGAGTATCTCGGTAATATAAACCGGTAGATATGTTGTATCAACTACTGGCCCTTCCCCTTCTTCTGAGTTATTTTGCTCATCTACAGGCGCCAGACTGGGGTCTTCTATTCCCGATGCAACACGTTGTGGCTCAGCAACGTCGCGCAATACAAAATCAACTGAGTTGCCATCGCTGTCTTCCCCATTTCCTGCTAGCTGGTTAAGTCTACCTGGTAGTCGCTCGATACTGCCGCCGACCACTGGTGCGCTAGCTGGCGAACCTTCAGCATGCGCTGCTGACCCCCAGCCAACAAGGTCAATAACCATATTGCTGGTATTTTTTACTCGAACATGCCCGCTACTATTTGCGAGTCCGGATGTCATAACGGCGTCGCTAGCCATATAACCGCTAGTTGCCACAAGATAAAATCCATACGCTGGAACCGAGCCACTAAGCGTGGCCCTTTTGGTCCATGTCGTCCCTGCGGCACTGGCATATTCTACCGTCCAGGCATCGACTGTTATTGGTGCGTCTGTCGGGTTGTACAACTCAACAAATTCTTGTGAGGCATCACTGGTTGAGCCAGTTTGAACTTCGCTAATTACAATATGATTTGCTGGCGCCGCCAAACTATTACCAGCCCACGCCACACTTATGATAGCTATGCCGAGTATGACACCGATTTTTTTCATGAACCCTCCTTGTTGGAGCACCCCAATATCAAGCTTATCCGAACAAAAACCGAACTGCAAGCATAGGCATTATGCTATACTTGAACCATGAAGATTGCAGATGGTGAGCTGCGGCAAATCCTGACTTATGACGTAAAAATTGCACCCGATATGGTGCGTGAGCTGGTAGCTGATAGCAAGCAAACCGGCGATTCATTATTACGAACCGTACTACGATCTCATGTAGTTGATGAAGCCGCCCTGGCTAAAGCCCAAGCCAAACGGCTGGGCGTGCCATTTATTGACCTTGATTCTATAGATTTGAAGCCAAAAATCGTGCAGGGTTTACCGCGCGAAATTGCCGCCAAGCATCATGTAATTTGTTTTGACCAAACCGCAACCGGTATTAAGCTGGCTATGGCCGATCCGCGTGACGAACGAGCTCGCCAAGCGGTTAAAGACTACACCCACAAAACAGTCCGGCGCTATCAAGCGACCAGTAGGCAGTTGGCGCGGGCAATGCGCGCATATACCACCAGTGCTCCCCTGCCCTTGTCGTCCCGTGACTTGATTAGCACAATTTTGCAGCAAGCCCTGGCTAATGATTCTCGTGATATTCATTTTGAAGTGCACGACCAGGAGCTCAGTATAAAGCGGCGGCATGGTAAGAGTTTGGTAGTAATGAGCACGCTACCCGCCTCGCGACTACATGGATTAATTGGTTGGTGTAAGCTTCAGATACAAGCTGACCTTGATGATACGTCGCGTCCGCAGCATGGTCGGTTTAGTATTTCAGTTGACGGATTACGTCATGATGTATTAATGAGTACCATTCCGGTAATCGGTGGCGAGAAAATGGTTCTGCGCATCGTGCCGTCGGCTAACAGCCTCCCCTCATTTAAGGATCTTGGTTATAGTCGTGATCAGGCAGCTCAACTCAAACAGTATGTGCGAGATGGTGCTGGCCTTATGGTAATTGCCGGGGGCAATAACTCGGATACGAGCACTACCCTAGCCGCTTTAGCCGCCTGGACTGCACGCCAGCCCCATACCGACGTGACCACCATCGAACAACCGGTTACCTACCAAATTCCAGGAAGCAACCAGATTGAGGTAACGACAAGTCTCCCCTTTGAAGAAGCGATTAGTTCCGCTATTAGTCAGGGCCCGAGCACCATTGTAACGAGTCAGCTTGGAACTGGACGAACCGCTGAGCAACTCATTGACTTTGCACTCACCCAACACCTCGTGATGAGTGGACTATACGCCACCAATACACTCTCGGCCCTAACGCGCATCATGAGTTATCCATTGGCGCCGGCGCTTTTGGCAGCCAGCTTGCGCACAGTCGTAGTGCAACATCGTATACCAACCCTGTGTACCAACTGCCGTGTACACTTTACGCCAACTGGCCCGCTCAAAACGGCGCTTTGGAAACAATTCAGCTTTTCGGATAGTACTCAGATATACCGTACTGGCGTAGGTTGTGATAGCTGCGATCGTGGTAACACCGGAACCGTTATGCTCGCCGACATGGTACCAGTTAACCCTGAGCTGCAACAATTACTGGCGACTGGAGCAGACAAACAGGCGCTGCTTGACTACCTAGATAAAGACCGGGCATTTGCTCAAGAGCTCGGAAAACTCGCCAGTGCCGGTAAAATATCTATTGACGAGGCTGGTCGTCTGACGGCGCGCCAGTAAAGGCTTGCTCCGGGAATGTACCGGGTGCGAGTTTGGGCTCTTGAGTCACAGGTGCACCACCCGACTGCTTAACTTTTTCGTAATATTCACGCGTGTCATTTATTTGCTCGGCGATATTAAGCGGATCTGGAGCTGGTTTAAAGAAAAAATTGGGTTCACTACCAGCAGTTTCTATTAATATCTCGCCGTAGTTAAAAATTGTGGCAAGAACTCCTTTGCGTGTTCCGCGCACGTCTTGGAGCTCATCAAGACTTAACTTACTAAGCGTGCGAGCAAACAAACCGGTTTGGGTAATTTGCACGAGGTGCATATTGGTTAAAATCAGACGGTTTTGACGATACACGATGTAGGCAAAAAAGAGGATAAACAGGGCAACGATATCCAGCAGCGCAACGATGGGCGTAACCAGCCCAATAGTAAGTCCAGGAAAAACTTTTTCGGCTGAGGCCGGATTAGCGCCAACGTAACCAATAATAAAGAATCCAAAGACCACAACGACGGCCGTACTTAAAAAGAACGGGAAAATGTTAGACCAATGCCGGTGCACCTCCAGCAAAACTTTCTCATTAGGGTTCATGGCGAGATATTCAGCTTTAGCCATTACGCCTCCACAGTTATGTAATAATTATACACTATTGCACAATTTTACGCATTTTGGACATGATAGCATCACTCTGTGTAATAAGTTGGCTTAGGTTTGATCCGCCCGAGAGCACATCGGCTGTATTAGCAGGTTCAATTTTTTGCTTGTGAATGCCGTCATTATCATGCCAAATAACATCGGCGCGAGTGCGCGCCTCTTGTTTAACTCTTTGGGAGCGTGGCGAGTTGTGGCTCACAGTAAACTACCCTGTGGATCAAGTGGTGGCTGCACCCCAAGGTGCAAATGGGCCTTGGGCGTGACTTTACGTCCGCGTGGCGTACGTTCTAAAAATCCAATTTGCATAAGGAAGGGTTCATAAACATCCTCAATCGTTCCCCGCTCTTCGCTAACCAACGCGGCGATGGTATCGATGCCAACGGGCCCACCGTTGTAATGCTCGATGATAGACATCAGTAATCGGCGATCGCTGGCGTCCAATCCAAGCTCGTCAATTTCCAGCATATCCAACGCTTTATGCGCCATCTCTTTGGTAATAACGCCGCTACCGTGAACCTCGGCATAATCACGCAAACGTCGCAGCAATCGATTAGCGATGCGCGGCGTTAAACGACTGCGCCGGGCCAATTCGCCGGCAGCTTCCGGCTCCAGTTTAACATTGAGTATATCGGCAGAACGCATCAAAATTTTTACCATTTCATCTTCGCTATAAAATTCCAGGCGATGAACCAAACCAAAGCGATCGCGGAAGGGTGCGCCCAGGGCACCGGCTCGCGTAGTTGCCCCAATGAGCGTAAACTTGGGCAGGTCTAAACGGATACTCTTAGCACTCGGGCCCTTACCGAGCATGACGTCAATTCCATAATCTTCCATGGCAGGGTACAAGACTTCTTCGACGGTCTTAGGTAAGCGATGAATCTCGTCGATAAATAAGATGTCGCCTTCGCCCAAGTTGGTCAGTAAGCTAGCCAAGTCCCCGGCTCGCTCAATAGCTGGGCCGCTCGTTACGCGCACATTGGTTCCCATGGTCGAGGCAATTACGCCAGCCATGGTGGTCTTACCAAGTCCGGGCGGGCCGTACAACAACACATGCTCAATAGGCTCCCCGCGGCGCTGGGCAGCCGTAATGGCTACGTGCAGATTTGCCTTGAGCGTTTCTTGCCCTACATAACTATCAAAGCTTTTGGGACGCAGCGTCTCCTCAAACTGCGCCTCTTGTGGCGCAACTTCTTCATTAACTTCGGCAGATGCTACGCGTTCAATCATCGACCAATCCCCTTGAGCGCCAGCTTTACGCGTTCGCCAACATCGATAACATCACTTGGGAGATTGGCGATGGCATCGGCAGCCTGCGAATTGGAGTAGCCAAGACCAATGAGCGCCTGATAAGTCTCGTCATGAATCGGCGCGCCGACGGTGGTTATCTTGCCGGCCAGTTCAACCATAATTCGCTCAGCCGTCTTTTTGCCTACACCCGACACGCCCTTGAGCAAACTACTATCCCCGCTGGCAATCGCCTGGGCCAAACGATCAACCCCGGCCGCACTCATCGTAGCTAACGCAACTTTGGGTCCGACACCATTTACTCTCAACAGTTTAACAAATAAGTCCTTGGCAGCTACATCACGGAAGCCATACAAATTGTGAGCATCTTCTCGAATTTGTTCATAAATATAAAAGCTCTGAACTTCGCCCAATAGCGCTGCGCCCCAATCATCGACGGTAGTTAGAACCTCATACCCCACCCCGTTAATATCAATGACGAGTGAATTACTGAACTTATACGTAACTTTGCCGGTAAGTGTGGCGATCATGCTTATATTGTAGCAGATGTTCGGGGTTTGTGTGGTACGACTGACTCACTACTTGAGTTTCGTATAGTCAAAGTTAGTATCGTGTCGGATTAAATGATTTGTCAAAACTTTAAGATTATGCTGAATATTGTCAGTGGTTTTTTTGAGATCATCAAGAATCTGAAGTTTACGACCGACGTAAATAAAACCACCGAGAGTAGTAGCAAATCCCAGACCGTTTATAATGTTGCTGATGTTCATACAAATACCCTTTCTGCATCCCAAATTGATCGTAATATATGGCAATGTAAGTTACAAGCTTAGGCGTAAAATATTTAAGATTAGTTTAATTTTTTGTCTGTCCGGCGTGAGTTATGGCAATCGCCAGCCCGTCTGCCGCATCATCAGGCTTGGGAATTTGATTGAGTTTAAGTAGATTTTTTACCATTTCTTGAATCTGCTTTTTATCAGCCTTACCATACCCCGTCACGGCCTGCTTTACTTGCATGGGGGTATATTCATAAATCGGAACGTTAGCTTGCGTTGCGGCCAACATGACGATGCCGCGCGATTGACCAACCGTCATGGCCGTGGTTACATTACGGGCAAAAAAGAGTAACTCAATGCTCATAACATCGGGCTTAAACTCGGCAAGCAATTCCTTCATCTCGTCATACACCGTGCTGAGGCGCTCATTCATTGGCTGCTCTTTGGGGGTGCGTATTACGCCGGCGTCTACAAACCTGAACGTTCGTCCATCGTAATCAATAACTCCAAATCCGGTTATGGCCGTGCCGGGATCAATACCCAGGATTCGCATCAGCTTAACTCAATACTTCTTTTACGATGCTTTTCCAATCGAAAGTAGATCCAGCTGGAGCCGAGTCTAGATCACCAACGGGCACCCATTCACCCATCTCAACACTTGATTTTTCATCTTCCATGAGACCGTCCAGCGACAACTCCCCGCCAATATAATCACACATAAAAAAGAGTATGAGTGATTGCTTGTGATGCGTTCCATCCGGCTCGTGATGGGTGAAGAAAGTTGTAGCGTGTTTTACGAGCTTTGGATTAGTTGCGTCTATGCCGGTCTCTTCTTTTATTTCACGAATTACTGTTTCTTCTGGCGCCTCCCCGAGATCAACACCACCTCCAGGTAATTCATACTTACCATATTGCTTTGTTAATAAAATCTTATTATCGTAAATCACAATTCCATAACAAGACGGACGCCATTTTAATTCGTCTAAAGCGACGTTGTATTCCTTGCCATGAATATCGGTAGAAATTACGTAGCTCATGATTACGAGTTTAGTTGTTCCATAACTTCATCGGGAATTTCGAAGTTGGAGCTGACATTAGTGACATCGTCTAAATCTTCAAGCGCATCCATAATGCGCATCAGCTGACCAGCGGCTTTGGCGTCAACCGTTACGGTATTCTGAGGAATGAATTGTAGTTCGGCTTTGGTGACTTCATAGCCTGCGGCCACCAGCTGCTTTCGAACAGCATCGAGTTGAGCAGCGGCAGTATAGACAATAAATGTGCCCTGGGCATCTTCGATGTCATCCGCCCCAGCTTCGATAATGTTGAGCATGGCCTCATCCACGTCCTCGCCTGGTTTTTTATTTACTTCAATCACGCCCTTGCGATCAAATTGGAAAAGAACTGAACCACTCGTGCCCATGCTGCCACCATGTTTAGTGACGGCTGTGCGAACATCGGTTCCGGTACGATTACGGTTATCCGTGGCGGTTTCAATGATTATGGCCACGCCGGCTGGTCCATAGGCCTCGTAGGTAATCTCTTCATACACTACGCCGCCATTATCGCCGGTACCTTTTTTAATGGCTCGCTCAATATTTGCCGCTGGCATATTGGCAGCTTTCGCCTTACTGACTGCCAGGCGCAGCGAGAAGTTCATTTCGGGATCTCCCCCGCCCTGCTTAGCAGCGATGGAAATTAAATTGGCAATTTTAGTAAACGACGCACCGCGCTTAGCATCGGCTGCCGCTTTTTTGTGTTTAATACTGTGCCATTTTGAGTGACCAGACATGGCGCTCCCCTGCTTATATTGTATCTATTATATCAGATTACGACGGCAGTATCAGGTCGACATTGCGCAACAGTAGCGTATTTAAAATCATGGCTTTTGATATATTCAAGACTTGGCTGAGCAAAAACGACGAGCGAGACACGATCAACATCATTCCCTGTTACATCCAGAGCATATGGGGAAATATATTCATCCTTTGTAGTTGGTCGAATACCAGCATGGTAACAAGCAGGCAGTAATTGATAATCTTGAGGTGGATTACCTTTTGAGAGGTTTTTCCAGCCTGCCCCTAAGAAGAATATGGCTTTGTCGTCCACTTCGGTAATGACTTTAAGTTTACTACGCATGGATTTTACCGCCGCACGACGCTCGGATGAATCCTCGTCAATAATGATTGATTGATCATAAGGGGCAGCCTGAAACCAATGCCCGTGAGTTTCAAATAAATGAAGCGTACACAGACTCATATCGGCATGACCGGTAACAGGCTCATCGGGAGCGGATTCTGTTCTAGCGTTATTGTAGCGAACAAAGCGAATATGAATTGCCCGCTTAAGTTCATCATGGCTAAATATTGCTTTAACTGCTGACTGAGCGTTAATCATTTGTAAAGAGCTTCGGAATGCCACCTCTATTGCTATCAATAGTTCGTCAGTTTCATTCAGGAATTCTTTAATAAGATCTGATTGCTCTGATTCTGGTATTACAGAATTTACATGCTCCCGTGTTTGATAGCCAACATGAAACCATAGTTTATCATCAGCTGAATTCAGTGCTGGCGATACCGTAAACAGATTCGCTTGATGTGCCCTTTTATCAGGTAAATCAATTAATGCGAATGTGAATGCCTGGCGAAGTCGATCGTTTTGAGTGATTTGCGTAATGAGCTCATTACCGAGTTTTGTATAATGTGCGCGGCGTTCGATCGGCCACGCAAAATCAACCTGTGTCCAGCCCTGATCTCTAATCTTTTGTATTGCACCCATAAAGCTATAATAGCATGAAGGATTTACGCTGAGATTGGATGTGAAGGATAGCCGTCCAAAACAATATTGGAATGTAGAGCAGTAGCGCTATGTTAGTGGGCGGGATAGTAATACTGGCCATCGGCAGATCAGCCAGAAACTTCATGGTGCCCAGCATGATAGCTAATAAAATTTTGAGTGGTATTCCGAGCACGGGCGCGACCGGCGTGGCGATGCCAAACATAGCGGAAATAAATGCTAAGAACATGACCAGCGGGACTAGTGGCAAAATAAGTAAGTTGGCGAGCGGCGCAATGATCGACACATTACCGAATAGCCCCATGATGAGGGGCAAGGTAATAATGTAAGCCGCCATGGATTCGATAATCAGTTTGGATATTGTACTTTCGGCTTTAAACTGTTGTTCCATGAGCGGACCCATGATCAGAATGCCGTAAAACGCCAGGAATGAAAGTTGCCAGCCGACATCACTCCATAAATAGGCAGGGTTATAAAATAAGGTGATAACTGCCGAGAGCATAATCAAGACCATGGGTTTATAGGTGCGTCCATAATACGCCGCGAGCAATGAGAGTCCGGACACGATAGCTGCACGAACGATGGAGGCACTAAATCCAGTGAGCAACATGAATACAAAAATCAGCCACAGTGGTGCAATAAACGCCATAAACTTACTGACATTGCGCAATGGTTTACGCCCGGCATCGATAATAATGGTTAAGTTATAGCCGGAAACGGCTATCAAGTGTGTTAATCCCACCGCAGTAAGCATGGATTGCACATCGTTTGGTATTAGCCCCCGCGTGCCAAGCAACAATCCTAATGCAAAACTGGCACTTGGCTCCGGCAAGGCATTGCGCATACCAGCAAAATAACGTTGGCGCCACTGTTCGAGCGTGCTTAGGTGCGAGGACGTAATTGTCACCGTCCCGTAGACCAACTGACCGATCTTATTACCAAGGGTGGCATCAAACTTACTGGTAATAGTAACCTTGTATCCCCTTCTTAATTTTTGATTATAGGTTCGAACCGAAACTACCCCACTGGCGGGCCTACCATTTATGTTTTTAACATCTAGGTTAAAAATCAAAAAACCGCGCTGGTTAACTGCCGGGTCGTCCGAAATCGTTCCATTCACAACCACTTTTTGACCATATAAATTTTGGATGTTTTTCATTTTATTCTCGTGGGCCACGCCTCTCGCAAAGCCGCCTAACAAAACTATTCCCAGACAACAGGCAAACAGTATTTGCTTGGTTAACAAAGCGATGACCGTAAACACAAGCAGTGCAAAACAAATACACAGCTGCCACGAATCAGTAATTGCATGACGAGCGATAAGCCCGAAACAAAAACTACATGAAACCAGGATGAGAGCTAGTGATCGTTTTACGTGCATCTCTTCAAATTAATACAAAGTAAGATGGCACCAAAGCAGCACCGTGTTGATGTTAAGAATTAATTAAGATCTCATGTGATATACTACTAATATGAGTAATCTGCAGACAACAAACTTTTATTTCTACTTTGGAGACCTTGGCCAAAGTTAGTTTGTTGTTGCAATAAAAAAAGAACCATACTAGCCTGGCCAAGCGCCAGGTTTTTTGTGGTTCTTTTTTGTTACTCGCACCCATACAACACGAGAGGATACACCATGCCCACCCTAGATGACTTCATGCCCTGGGATAAGTCACGAATCATTCGTTACAGCATGTTGGACGTTATCCACGGACACGAGCAAAATGCTCTAACGTGGCTTGAGGAAAACTACGAAACGCTCGGTGACGATCTGATTGCTTTGCGACGCACCATCAAGCAATATATTGCCGGCCAGGATTTGGATGTCGGGGAATCTGGCACGCTCCTACGCTTTTGGCGATGGATACTATGGAGCCAAGGAGATACACGACGCATCATACGGCGTGGGACACTCCAATCACGAGAGATCTGTGATGATCCATCAATTCTTAAGCTCAATCTAGTGCAGTTGCTTGAGCTCGACAAAAGTACTTCGCAGTGGGCCAGCGCATCAGTCCTATGGAGCAAAGAACGTTTTCCGGGTCGGCTCATACCACCCCATCTGCATCTAACCTATATTGTCTTGCAAGAATGGCAGGAGGCACGAGACGCCGGGTACCGTTGGGAGGCTCGTAAAGATGAGACTATCACCGCTCAAGCCACGGCGTATATAGAGTGGCGTGAAACTGGCGAAATGCACTTTAAGCCAGAGAAGGGTGAAGACTTTTGTTTTGCTGCTATCTTTGGCTTGATCACACCGGAAGAAGGGAGAATACAGTGGCCAGCCCTCCGCGGACACGAAAGTAATCGCGTGGTTGCCATGAAGGAGGCCCAGGCGGCTGTGGCCTGGAGTCGCTGGGATGGCATCAGCCACTCGCGTGATCATCGAGTCGTACAGGCATTGGCCATGCGGCATGGTGATAGCATCAAGTTCACTCATCCGGAATGCGTCAATAAAAGCTGGCCCCAATTCTGGGAGTTCATAGCCTTTTGTACGCATATGTAATATCATCTCTTTACCAAGTGGAACGACATAGGAGTCGGCTACGCCAAGACCGCTGATGGCAAGCGCATCTACACCGTCCAGGTCTTCATCAAGACCTGCTGACTCAACCGCAACGGGCCGGTAGCCTCCGCAAGGAAGCTACCGGCCCGAAGTCGTTATAACTATCGGGGCCATCATGCGCGCTATCGCAACTTATTTTCAGAGCTTTCAACTGCCGTCTTTAGCTGAGCAAGTCCGTTATTGATAGCTTTAATTAGGGTTTTCTTACTAGTTCCTTTTAATAATCTAGGAATCAAACCACTCCAGGACTCTTCTGTAGTTACTATCGTGAATTTGCCATTAGTCTCTAATCGCCAAATATGGACTGCTTTGATGCCAAACATCTTTCCCGACCAGCCTAAAAGTTTTAGATTATCGACCGCTTCAAGCGTTGATGTTATGGTGCCTGGACCTGATTTCCAAGTAAATGTAGTGCCCTTACTTAGCTTGCCGCTCATTTTAGCTGACTCTATATCCCTGTTCCAGCTGGGCCAATTTTCTATATCAGACATAACTTTCCACACTTTTTGAGCCGGTGCACATATTTTGATGCTTGCTGAATGTATTACTGGAGAATTAAGATCTAATTGCATTATTGTTTCCAGAGCATTAGAAGTATTTCATTGATAACGACAATAGTAATAAGTACTATGGCTAGTTTTAGGTGGCCCAATTTATATAGTAGAAAAGATGCAAACCCAAAAAGCAATAATTCAACCATTAGTCTATATGGCTGGATTAATAAGTTTTGAGATTTCGGAGCAATGAATATTCCCCAGGTGCCTGCTGCCATGATTGGCATTCCTATGGCAGCTACCCATTTCACTACTTGATTATTGAAAAGGTTGGCACCCCCAATAAACAGAGCCGCTAATAGGCATAGCTCAAGGACAAACCGTAATCCAAGATTCAGCGTCTTTAATACTTCCACAATTGAATTTTATCAAACAAAAAGACTTCTATGGAAATCTTTTGATCATACTTATAATGGAGGGCCCACCGGGACTCGAACCCGGGACGCACAGCTTAAAAGGCTGTCGCTCTAACCAACTGAGCTATGGGCCCACATAAATAACAGATTCAAATATAGCGAAAAACTGGTTAAAAAGCAATGCTAGTGACGTTTACCGTGTATAAATCCACCAACCATCAGCAATACTGGTGCCCCGAGTAGCCAAATCAAACGGGTATCATAGATGGCCATGGCGAGCGTTGACGAACCTTTTGTGGCTGCCAGGGCGCCGGGCTCGAGCAGTAACATCGAGAGCGTAACGAGCAATAAACCACTCAGCGCGGCGATCACTAAATTGACGACACCGCTGTTACGTGTTGCATGATGATAGGCATTTCCGCCCGTCAGACCAAGAATACCTACACAGATACCCATGGCCAAGAATTTAAGGTTGGCCAGGGCCAACAATCCACCAGGTGAACCAATCATAGAATGCAGCAAAGGCATGGCCAACATAGCGATCCCGGCACCGACGTACATGCTCATTGTCAAAAGTTTAAGTCGGGCATGACCGATCATGCTACCGACGATCGTCACGGCCGCAACGGCGATGATTATCAGAATGTCGGTTGTTGGTGAAAAGCTAGGAATTTGGCTTGGGAATGTCATATATACCAGTTATGGTTATATGCCCATAATAGCACACTTTCGTACTATTTTAGTTAGCGGCCAAAGATGCCTTTGCCCTTACCCGCTTTTTCGAACTCCTCGAGAAGTTCTTTTTGACGTGCGGTAAGTTTGTGAGGAATCTCAACGGTTACTTCTACTAAGTGTGAGCCACGTCCGCGGCCATTAACGTGCGGCACGCCCCGATCGCTGAGGCGAATGACTTTACCACTTTGCGTGCCGGCTGGAATCTTGATTGTTACGTCGCCATCAACTGTTTTTATCTCAGTTTCTGTTCCAAGTGCGGCGGCCGTCATCGGAATAGTAACTTGCGAAAGAATGTCATACCCCTGGCGGTTGAATTGGCGATCGTGCTTTACGCGAACATGAACATACAGGTCGCCCTTGGCGCCACCGATAGCTGCTTCGCCACGGCCTGGCAGGCGGATGGTTGCGCCATTATCGATACCGGCAGGAATCTTAACGGTAATTTCTTTGCTTTGATTAGTTACACCCTCACCATGGCAGGTAATACAGCGCTCTTCGGGCATCTGACCTCGACCATGGCAGGTCGGACAAATGGTAGCTTGCTGGAAAGAGCCAAGGAAGGTATTTTGGGTTCGAACCACCTGCCCTTTACCGTCACAGGTTTTACAATCGATGAGTTTTGATCCCTTAGCAGCGCCATCGCCCTCGCAGGTCTTACAAATATCTTGCAGATCCAGTCGAATCTTTTTATCTACACCAAAGACAGCTTCTTTAAAGGTCAGGTCCACGCCAACTTGGAGGTCTCGACCAACTGGCCGTGTCTGGGCGCGGCCACCTTGCTGTCCTTGGAAGAACATATCAAAGATGTCGCCAAAGCCCATGCCGCTAAAGTCAAAACCTTCGGCATTAAAGCCGCCAGCACCGCCAAACGGATTACCGCCATTCTGCGATGCGGCATGGCCATACTGATCATAAGCCGCTCGCTTCTGGCTGTCTTTGAGAGTCTCGTAAGCCTCATTGATTTCTTTAATCTTGGCATCGTCACCACCATGCTTGTCGGGATGATGCTCCATAGCCGCCTTACGGTAAGCCTTTTTAATTTCGGCCTCCGTAGCAGTTTTGGAAACCCCTAAAATGTCATAGTAGTCACGCGTGGTCATGCTAGTTCCATAATCCTTGTTGTCTTAAAAATATTCTTGAACAAAGTGATCCAGCCTCTGCTGCAGGACGAAGGATTTCCGGATCGTCCACCATTTTAAACTCTTCATATTTACTCACAGTTAGATCATTCTGTATAGGTCTGGGCGTCCCACCTACAACTTTTACGCGATACTCCCTAAGATGATTAATATAGTCTCCACGATCAATGGTGTCTTCGCCAATAAAATCAATTACATCTACATCAATACCAAGCTTATCTTTAGCAGAACGTATCACGGTATCTTGTGGCTCTTCACCTACCCGTAAACTGCCGCCTACCAGACCCCAAGCACCTGGGAGACTATCATCGGTTAGTGATCGTCTAACAACCGAGAACTGGCCCTGCTCGTTAGTAAAGAACAGGGCGACAGATTCTTTAACCGGCTTATTAGATGTCACTATTTTGCTTCGTCAGCTTTATTCTCTTCGACGACTTCCCCTTCGACAGGCTCGTCTGGCTTGGCTTCAGCTTCTGGTGCAGCGCCTTCAGCTGGAGCGGCTTGTTCGTACATGGCGGCTCCAACTTTTTGCATCTTCTCGCTCAGGGTTTCGCCAGCTTTTTTGAGCTCTTCGGTATCGGTGCTTTCTTGCTTAGTCTTAGCTTCGGCAATAGCCTCTTCCAATTCTTTCTTATCTTCTGGCTTGGCCTTATCACCGGCATCCTTAAGAGTCTTTTCTGCAGTGTAGATCAGGCTGTCGAGCACGTTCTTGGCTTCGACTTGTTCTTTACGCTTTTTGTCGGCTTCGGCATTAGCTTCGGCTTCGGCTTGCATGCGCTTGATCTCTTCCTCGCTCAAGCTACCACTGTTTTGAATGGTAATGTGTTGCTCTTTACCAGTTCCCTTATCTTTAGCAGAAACATTTACGATACCGTTGGCGTCGATGTCAAAGGTGACTTCAATCTGTGGCACGCCGCGTGGTGCTGGTGGAATACCATCAAGCACAAAGGTTCCGAGCGATTTGTTATCGGCAGCAAATTCGCGCTCACCTTGCAGAACGTTGATTTCTACGCTGGTTTGGCTATCGGCAGCCGTACTAAACACCTGGCTCTTGCTTGAAGGGATGGTAGTGTTACGCTCAATGAGCTTGGTGCTAACACCGCCCATGGTTTCAAGACCAAGTGACAGTGGAGTAACGTCGAGGAGCAATACATCCTTAACATCACCGGCTAGTACACCACCTTGAACAGCAGCACCGAGGGCTACGACTTCGTCAGGATTTACCCCCTTAAGTGGTTCTTTACCAAAGACTTCTTGGACCTTGGCCTGAACGGCTGGCATGCGGGTCATACCACCGACCAGGATTACTTCGTTGATGTCCTTAGCAGTCAGGCCGGCGTCTTTAAGGGCTGCTTGCGCAGGAGCTACGGTCTTTTCGATGAGTAGAGCTACCAGACTTTCCAGCTTGCTGCGGCTCATTGTGTACACGAAGTGTTTTGGCCCATTAGCGTCAGCGGTAATGAATGGTAGGTTGATTTCGGTTTCTTGTGCCGAGCTGAGCTCGATCTTGGCTTTTTCGGCAGCTTCTTTGAGGCGTTGGATAGCTGCTTTGTCGTCCTTAAGATCAATCCCCTCTTGCTTCTTAAACTCTTCAACAAGATGGTTCATGATCGTCAGGTCAAAGTCGTCACCACCAAGATGAGTATCACCATTAGTACTGCGGACCTCAAACACACCTTCTCCAAGTTCAAGGACGGAGACGTCGAAGGTACCACCACCGAGGTCGTAAACCACGATCTTTTCTTCAGCCTTCTTTTCTAGACCGTAAGCTAATGCGGCAGCAGTTGGCTCATTAATGATACGCTTGACCTCAAGTCCTGCAATCTTACCAGCGTCCTTAGTAGCCTGGCGCTGAGCATCGTTAAAGTAAGCCGGTACGGTAATAACCGCTTCGGTTACTGGCGCGCCCAAAAAGGCTTCGGCATCGGCTTTAAGCTTACCGAGCACCATGGCGGCAATTTCTTCGGGACTATAGTTCTTGTCGCCCATGGTTACTTTAGTAGCATTACCATCCTTAACAATCTTGTAAGGCATGAGCTTGATGTCACGCTGGACTTCTTCGTCCTCAAACTTGCGACCAATCAAACGCTTAGCACTAAAGATGGTGTTCTCGCCATTAATAACGGCTTGGCGCTTAGCGCTCTGGCCAACCAGGCGTTCGCCGCTCTTGTTGGTAGCAACCATACTTGGTGTGGTGCGATTACCTTCGGCGTTAGTGATAATGGTAGCTTGACCACCCTCCATAACGGCCATGGCACTATTAGTTGTTCCTAAATCGATTCCAATAATTTTACCCATAATAATTCTCCTTACTTCCTAATGACTTTGACCATTGCTGGTCGAATTACTTTTTCGCCGAGCTTGTAGCCGGCCTGCATCTCTTCGCTGACGACCTCTTGCTCACCGTCACCTTCGGCGGCAATAGCCTCCATGGTGTTGTGATCAAATGGCTGGTCAACGGTTTGAATCTTGCTAACGCCGATGTTGCTAAAGGTGTCATCGGCTTGCTTGGCAACCCCGGCCACACCCTGAGCCCACGGGTTAGTTTTAAGATCTTCTGGCACATGAGCCAGAGCCCGGTCAATGTTGTCGATGAGCGGCAAGAGCTGGAGGATAACGTCCTGCTTAGCTAACTCCAAGATTGAAGCCTGTTGATCGGCAGCCCGACGTCGATAGTTATCGAACTCGGCCTGGAGGCGCTGGAGGTGAGCCGTCAACTCCCCGATTTGCTGAGCGGATTCAATGTCGCTAGCAGCCTCGGCTACAAACGCAGCTTCCTCGGTTGTAGCTTGGTCTTCAGGAATCTCGTTTACTTGCTGCTTAATATCTTTGTCGTCTTTTTTGCTCATCATGTCCTCCTAATTCAATACTTCTTCCAGCAAACGACCGGTATAGTCCACCAACCCAATGGTCTTTTCGTAACTTTGCCGCGTCGGTCCTAAAACGCCCACGTAACTATTGTTGCTGTATGGTGAGGCAAAGCGGGCGATGATCAGACTGGCACCACTTGCCTTGCCAACAGGATTCTCGGATCCAATGTAAACACTCAGACGACCTTCGGGTGCAGCTTCGCTTAACCACTCATCTAAGTTATCGAGCAAGCGGGCAACTTCGTAAGCCTGCGAACCGAGCAAGAACTCGGGCTGGCCAAATAGCCCAGCAAGACCGGTGGTATAGAGCCCATTATTAGTAAAGGCCAAACCAACGTTACCCGTGACTTCAGCCAAACTGTCAGCCGCCTGCTTAATCGATCGGTCAACTTCGCCAGCACTCTTGACGCGCTTGGCTATAGCCTGACTAACGCGACCATCGGCCGAAATGTTTTCTTTGGAGTTAACATATGCCCGATAGCCTTTATCAGTTGGTACGCGACCAGCACTAATATGTGGCTGATAGATGTAACCCAGACGCTCCAGTGTCACCATTTCGGATCGAATGGTTGCCGAACTGGCCTCAAACATTTCGCTGAGAGCCAGTGAGCCAACAGGTTCGGCAGTTTGAGCGTAGAGCTCAACCACGGCATGCAGGATTGATTGTTGTCGGGGAGTCAAATTGGCACTCCAAGTTACTTAGCGCTAATACTTAAATTGTAAATGAGTTAGCACTCACGTGTCAAGAGTGCTAATTTTAAAATTTTCTGCTTCCTATTAAGGAAAGATATAGGTACAATGCTGGATGTAATTGTTCTTCGACATCAAGGAGTCCCCGTGACTACTCTCCCCGCAATTATCGTGGATATCGACGATGTTCTCCACGCCTACGGTCATCCGCACTTCACGCGACACGTCGAACGTGTTCTCGGCATCAACTACCCGTACGAAGAGCGCGTACATCCGTATCTCAATGCCATGTTCCCGCATGTGACCAAGGAACAGGAGCTGGAGATCGTCCACATGGTTTACGACGATCCTGAGTTCTGGGACGACACGCCTATTCCGCATTCTGTGGAGGCGCTCCAAACCCTTCGCCAACACTTCCGCGTCATTGCAGTAACAGCTCGACCCGCGCTGATTAGCGCCAAGACGCGATTCTGGCTGAACCTCCACTACATCGAGGTCTTTCAAGACGATCCAATCTTCATTGGCCTAAAGGGCACCGCCGAGAATGTCACAACCAAACTCGGTCATGCCCTGGCTCATGAAGCCGTCGCCATGATCGACGATACGCGTCACCATCTAGACGGATGCGCTGAAGCCGGTATCACAGGCTTCTTGTTCGATCGTCCATGGAATCGAAATGATCCAGATCATGCCGATTTCATCCGAGTCACTGACTGGCGTGAAATCACGCACCACCTCATGCAGCTTGTCGCTGCTGCCTGACCCCATCCGCCACTAACACGAACGCCACCGCGTCATGTTGGTGGCGTTCGTCGTTTTAGAGTATATCGGTGCTAGACGAGATGAAGAATTGGTCGATTTTATTATTGGAATCTAAATGGAAGCTCACGAAGTATTTATTACCCGAAACGCCAAAGATGACATCATCATTGAGGTACGTGGCATATGCGCCAGCTTTGTACTTGGTGAGGGTGGCGGATTCAATGTTGAAATTCCAAGGTTTCGTACCGTTATTTAAATACTCAAGCTGCTTGAGAGCCTGGGTCTTGGTGAGTGCGCCCTGTCCACTGGATGCAGCAATGGTATACGTTATCTTGTCGGCCATGTAGCCCTCAAGAGCGGCATAGTTGCCGCTTTCCACGGCGGCGGTGACGTTTTGTAATAGCAGTGGCGGCACGACGGTAACGCTCGTACTGGTCTCAGCTAATTGCTTTTGCGCCTCGGCTAATTTTTCTTCGGCTTTCTTTTGTGCAGCTTTTGATTCCTGAAGCTGTTTGGCAACTTCGGCTTTTTGGTCAGTTAGCTCTTCGATTTTGAGTTGTTGGTAATACCACATACCAGCCAATAACAATCCGATCCAAAATAGCCATTTTATAGCACGCCAAATACGTTTACCCCAAGTCGGCTTATTGGCATTGAGCAAAATCGGCTCACGCTCTTCTTCTTGGATCTCACGCTCTATATCTTGCTCAAGCTTATCCCGCTTAGCTTCTAGTTCTTTTAGTTTATCTTTTTTTGCCACCTCACCTCGTACCTTTATGCTATGATTATATCAGATAAAGGGGATCGTTATGAAGGCACCAGATTTTAGCTTACAAGACCAGTTTGATACCACGCATTCACTCAAGGATTATGCCGGCAAGTGGGTAGTCCTCTATTTTTATCCTAAAGATGACACGCCAGGCTGCACCAAAGAGGCCTGCAGTTTCCGTGACGAATTTAAAGAAATTGAAAAAGCTGGAGCAGTTGTATTAGGTGTCAGCAAGGACTCCGTAAAGAGTCACGCCAAGTTTGCCGAGAAATATAATTTAAACTTTCCCCTACTGGCCGATACTGATATGGAAGTAATGAAAGCGTATAATGCCTGGGGCTTAAAAAAGTTCATGGGTCGCGAATTTGAAGGTACATTGCGCAAAACATTTATTATTAATCCTGAAGGAGAAATCGTTAAAGAGTATCCTAAAGTAACCCCTAAGGACCATGCGGTACAGATCATCAAAGACATAGCCGAGCTACAGACCCCTTAATGTTAAGGATCAAACCGGCAACCACTTACCAAGAAGCTCAAGCCGTGATGTTTTATGAGGTGCCAAAAACCAAACGCAATATCTTTATGCGCGCTGGCTCCTTAGAGCGTTCCAAAGCTTTTTTTGAGTTACTCGGAAACCCTCAGAACAATCGAAAAACGTTACATATGGCTGGTACGAGCGGCAAGGGCTCAACGGTTCATATGATCGATAGCCTGTTGCTGGCTCACGGCAAAACAACCTGCCTGCATGTATCACCACATGTTTATGATGTGCGTGAACGATTAACGGTAAATGGTAAGTACGTCAGTGAAGAAGATTTTATTAGATATATGAATTTGCTAATTCCAGCTGTTGAGGACATGAGCGAAACGAGCTACAATCGACCAACGTTTTATGAGGTTAGTACGGCTCTTGGCTTTCTGGCGGCTGATGATCACGATGTAGATTACACCGTCGAAGAAACTGGGCTTGGTGGTTTATTTGATTCGAGCAATACGGTTGAGCGCGATGATAAAATCGCGATAATTGGTCGAATAGGCCTGGATCATGTTCCCATCCTAGCGAATCCAGCAGAGCTTGAAGGTGTGCACCAACGTGGTCTCATGCCCAAAGTCATCGAACATCTAGCCACCGACATTGAGCGTATTACTGCCCAGAAGGCTGGCATTATTCCATTTAACGGGCAAGCAATAGCTTTACGCCAGGATCCGGCCGTAGATACCGTAATTCAGGCCGTAGCTGATTATCGAAAAACTGATCTGACCTGGGTGGTGCCAAGTGACACCGTGGACTACGAGTCGGTTGATGGGCCGATCACCTATGTTACGCTTAACTTAGATGGCAATCGCCTTGAGCACGTGGCCTTTAGTTTGCCCGGCTCACATCAACTTGAAAACCTGTCGTTGGCACTGACCGAGGTCCAAATTGTGGCCGAACGTGATGGTTGGCACCTTAATGAGGCTGCGATTCGCCATGCTCTCTCAACGGTTCATCTTCCGGGACGCTTTGAGATTCGTAACGTAAACGGTAAAACCGTCATCCTCGACGGCTCGCACAATCCACAAAAAATACAAGCGTTGGTTGAAACGTTTCAACGATCCTATCCAGACACGCAAGCAACGCTTATTATGGCCATGGGTAAAAATAAAGCTGCCCGTGACGTATTTAAAATTCTGCAACCCATCGCTAAAGAAATTATTTGCACCGACTTCTTTAGCGAAATGCAGGACTTTCTGCATAAAGCCTTTAAGCCCACCTATCTGGCTAACCTTGTAAATGAAAGTAGCACCATACCTACGCGAGTGGCTAATTCACAACAGGATGCTGTCAAGATGGCGCTCGAATCGGATTCTGAGGTTATTCTTATCACCGGCTCATTTTACTTTTTGGGTGAAATCAATACACTATTAGTATGAAGGTAACAATTATTTGCGCTACTAGCCTCGATGGCTTTATCAATAAACTCGACCGTGGCAAGCTCATCTGGGGCTCGACCCAAGACAAGCAACATTTTGCCAAAGAGACTCGTCGCACAGGTGTAGCAATCATGGGTCAAACAACATTCGATACGCTCGATGAGCCACTACCAGATCGACTCAATGTAGTGGTAACTCGTACGCCAAAAGATAATACCGACCAAGTTATCTACGTCGATGGTAAGCCACGCAATATCCTGGAAGACATGGAAGCGCGTGGCTTTAGTGAAGTCTCAGTTATTGGTGGCTCGATGATTAACACACTGTTTATGAACGCCGGGGTGGTCACCGACTTGGTCATTACCATCACGCCGCACATTTTTGGCGAAGGTGTACCCCTGTTCGGTAATCTTGATAAAGACTATAATCTTGAGCTCGTCGAGGCTCGCCCACTTGGCCCGGGCGAAATCCTAAACCACTACAAAGTTAAATAGCCTCTTTATATCTTCGGTAGGCATCAATAAATGCACCAGTGAACTCTCCGGGTAGTTCACTCATCCAGGCCTCAAGTTCTGGAATCGAAATCCACTTTCCGTCCATGACTTCGTATGGGTCGAGTGTCATGGGCTGACCATCATACATACCCGTATAGATTTCCTGAAAACGACGCATGAGGTTACCGCTGGGATGAGCTTCCTCAGCGTAATAGTGAACCAGGGGGTTAAGTGTTACATTGTCAATGCCAAGCTCTTCCTCGAGCTCACGATATGCAGCCTGTTCATAGTCTTCACCCGGATCTACGTGACCAGCCGCCGATTGGTCCCGCAGACCAGGCGCGACCCTCATAGTCAGAGCGCGACGCTGAAGATAGAGTCGCCCTTCCTTATCGAACAAGAAAATGCGCGCTACTCTATGGCGAAGTCGCTTAGCAACCATTTCCTCGTAAGGAACGGTGTCGATTACCTTATCATGCTCATCAACAACTTCGATGTCAGCCATATGGCTACCTTACCACTGAAGAGCGCCACCGACTTTGTATTCGGTTACGCGGGTTTCGAAGAAGTTCTTCTCTTTAGCAAGATCAATGGTTTCGCTCATCCATGGGAATGGATTGGTGCTGTTGTATACGGGCTTTAGACCAATACTTTCTAAGCGGCGATCGGCGATATGTTGAATGTACTGGCGGAAGCTGGCAGCATTCATGCCAAAGATACCCTTAGGGAAGGCAGTAGCTGCGAATTCACATTCCAGCTCGGTACCACGCTTAACGAGATCAACAATGTGATCCTGGAACTCCTGTGTCCAGACTTCGGGCTGCTCTTCTTTAATGGTGTTAATAAGGTTAATACCAAAGTTAAGATGTTGTGATTCATCACGCATGATATATTCGATTTGCTCGGCAGTGCCCTGCATTTTGTTCTGGCGCTTAAATCCAAAGACGACCGCAAACGATGAATAGAAGAATATGCCTTCCATAATCAACGAGAAGATAACTAGGTTTTCGACGAACTTTTGGTCATTCTCCAGCGTACCGGTCTTAAAGGCTGGATCAAAGATACCTTCGTTAAAAGAGAGTACGAAATTATCTTTGTTATAGATACTTTCTACTTCACGATACATATTAAAGATCTTACCCTCATCCAAGCCGAGGCTTTCTACGATGTACTGATAGGCATGGGTATGAATGGCTTCTTCGTAGCCCTGACGAAGCAAGTACATACGGCATTCAGGACTGGTAATGTGCTTATAGGCAGCCAGCACAATATTATTGGCAGCAATCGAATCGGCAGTGGTAAAGAATCCAAGAACCGTCTGGAAAGCCTGGCGCTCATCTTCACTCAGTACATCGTTGCTGGCCCATTGCTCATAGTCTTTTTGCATATTAATTTCGGTGGGTAGCCAGTGGTTGGCATTACCCGCCATATAGGCATCCCAGGCAAAAGTATGGCGCATTGGGTAGAGCTGGATTACATCGGCGTCGGCGCCATTAATAATGCGTCGCTGGTTGATATCAACTTTAGTGTCGGTCTTCTTAATTGGCATATGTGCGCTCCCTCGTTTTTATTATGCTATTCGTTACTGGCAGCTACTTGCTCACTGCTGGCCGTGGCAATGGCAGCTTCGGTTTCGGCGGCTTCGGTATTATTACCCGTCAAGGTAGTAGATTGACCACGCGTATGGGTGGCGCCATATTCAGTCGTCCCAACGGTTGACTTTTCTACTTGGCTAGCACCCAGGGTACGCAGGTAGTAAGTGGTCTTAAGGCCCATGTCCCAAACCGTGCGATAGATCTTATCGATGTCGGCACCGTTAGTACCAGCGTAATAGATGTTGAATGACTGGCTCTGATCAATCCATTTACCACGATAGGCGGTAGCCTTAATGAGCCAATCCGGCGCAATATCAAAAACTTCCTTGTACTTGTTGCGAAGGTTGAGCGGAATCTCCTCGATCTGGCTAATGTTACCGTCGTAGTATTTGAGCTTCTTGAGCATGATGCTATTCCACAAACCAAGCTTTTTAAGATCATTAATCAGATAAGTGTTGATGACCAAGAAGTCACCCCCCTGATTACTCTTGACGTAGATGTTCTTGTAAATAGGCTCGATGGTTGGCGTACAGCCCGAGATGTTAGCGATGGTGGCGGTCGGGGCTACGGCCAGGGTATTGGAGTTGCGCATGCCATATTCGCGAATATGTTGGCGGACCGGCTCCCAGTCCATGGTGCTACTGCGATCGACATCAATCGTGATACCACGTTCTTCTTCGAGCAGTGCCAAGGTATCAATCGGCAAGATACCGCGATCCCACTTGCTACCCTTGTACGTCTCATAGGTACCCCGCTCTTTGGCAAGCTTAGAGCTGGCTAGGATGGCATAGTAGCTGACCATTTCCATACTGGTATCAGCAAACTTCACACATTCCTTGCTGGCAAAGTCGATATTCTGGTGATAGAGCGCATCCTGGAAGCCCATGATACCCAGACCGACCGGACGATGACGGAAGTTAGAATTCTTAGCTTCCTTAGTTGGGTAGAAGTTCGGATCAATGACGTTATCAAGCATGCGCATAGCTAGCGTTGCCGTCTCTTTAATACGCTCCTCATCGAGCTTACCATTTACCATATGACGGGCCAGGTTGATTGAACCTAGGTTACAGACAGCGGTTTCATCGGCGCTGGTATTAAGCGTAATTTCGGTACACAGGTTAGAGCTATGAACCACGCCACAGTGATCTTGCGGCGAGCGAACATTACTTGGATCCTTAAAGGTAATCCACGGGTGCCCCGTCTCATACAACATACTCAGCAGTTTACGCCACAGGTCTTGGGCAGGCATGGTCTTATACAGACGCAACTTACCTTCTTTACCCATCTTTTCGTATTCTTCGTACTTAGCTTCGAATTCACGACCATAAATATGGTGCAGCTCAGGTACTTCGTCGGGAGAGAACAAACTCCACTCGCCATTCTCGCGCAAGCGCTTCATGAAGAGATCAGGAATCCAGGCGGCAGTATCCATGTCATGCGTACGACGGCGCTCGTCACCAGTATTTTTGCGGAGCTCGGCAAATGACTCGATATCGGCATGCCAGACTTCGAGGTAGGCACAAGTGGCACCACGTCGTTTACCGCTACGGTTAATGGCTGCCGTGGTATCGTTAGCAACTTTAAGGAATGGAATCACACCCTGACTTTCGACGCCAATACCTTTAATAAGTGAGCCGGTGGCGCGCAGATTAGTCCAGTCGTTCCCCAGACCGCCACTCCATTTTGAGAGTTGAGCATTATCGCCAATGCTCTTAAAGATGTGATCAAGCGAGTCTTCGACGGTGGTTAGGTAACATGAGCTCATCTGTGGACGAACAGTACCGGAGTGGAACAGTGTTGGGGTAGATGGCACGAAGCGTAACTTGCTCATGATGCGATAGAACTTGATGGCCCATTCATCACGATCCGGCTCATTAATAGCCAGCCCCATGGCGACGCGCATCCAAAAGCTCTGCGGAGTTTCGAGGATCTTGAGTGTTTCGGGGTGACGCAGCAAGTAACGATCATACAAGGTTTGGACGCCAAGGTACATGAAGCGGTCATCATTCTTTATCTTAATTTCAGCAGCCAGTTTTTCGAGATTAAAGTCGAGCAGTTTACGATCAAGCTTGTTGGATTCGACGGCAATCTTAGTATTGGTAACAAAGGCTTTTCGTACGGCGCCTTCGGGATCGTGACCAACTTTATCGCCATAGGCTTCGCGGTAACTTTGTTGAGCCAGTAAGCGAGCAGCAACTCGCGAGTAGGCCGGATCACGCTCAACTAACGCACGAGTTGCCATGATCAGCACCTTGCTGATCTCTGCCGTACTAATGCCGTCGTAGGCATCGTTTTGAGCTTGTTCGGCAATGGCGTCAACATCAACGTCTTCTTCATACCCCTGCACGGCGTAACTTAGTACCGCTTTAATTTTAGTTAAACTAAAGCGCTGGCGATCACCATTACGCTTGACCACAAACATGGCTGGGCCATCGTATTCTTCTTGCTGCTCGAGTGCCTCTTTGCGATCCTGAGTGTGTGTATAACGATAGATAATATAATCTTTAGCGACATCAAAATAACCGCCAGCCATCAAGACACTTTCTACGGTGTTTTGAACATCTTCAACGGTTAAAACTTTATCACCAAATTGTTCGCTCAGGTATGACCCGACCTGATCACTCAGCTTATCAAGAATTTCCGGCTCAATGCCGCCACGAACTGCTAAAAAGGCCTTAGCGATAGCGACTTTAATCTTCGATTTATCGAAGTCAACAATAACCCCGTTACGTTTTTTGATTTTTTGAGACATATAACTCCATCCCCCAGTTATTTAACCTACATTGTCCACACATTTTCCACGTTTTT
>CAZPDI010000003.1:0-44317 GCA_964585425.1 uncultured Candidatus Saccharibacteria bacterium
ACTCACTACGTTATTGGATCATGTTTAGGTCCAGATCCATATCCACGCATGAACCGCGACTTTCAGTCAGTCATTGGTAAAGAAATTCATGAGCAGTTGAATGCACTACCTGATTACGTTGTTGCTTGTGTGGGCGGTGGTAGTAATGCACTGGGTGCGTTTACAAAATTCATTGAGCATCCCACCGTCAAGCTGATTGGAGTAGAGGCGGGTGGCATAAGTAACAAGCTGGGTGATCACGCCACGCGCTTCCCGGATGCAAAAATTGGCATTATCGATGGATACAAATCATATTTTTTACAAGATGATGATGGTAATACATCAGAGACACATAGTATAGCAGCTGGCTTAGACTACATTGGTATTGGTCCAGAGCTCGCCGAACTGCACGATAGTGGTCGTGTAGAATTTACGAGTATCACTGATGATGAGGCGTTGGATGCCGTTAAAAGGTTAACATTAAATGAGGGAATAATTCCGGCACTGGAATCAGCTCATGCCGTAGCTCATGCAATCCGGCTGGCCCCCACCCTATCTCCAAATAAAGTCTTAGTGGTTAACGTATCGGGTAGGGGAGATAAAGATCTATTTACATTGGCACGACACTTTGATGCCAATAAATTTAAGCAATTCCTTAGCCAAGAGGAGGCTCGCTATGAGCAATAAGATAATGACGCATGTAGTTGCTGGCTACCCAGCAGAGGATAGATGCGTAGAACTTATGCTTGGTATGCAAAAAGCTGGTGTTGCTATGATCGAAATCCAAATCCCTTTCTCCGATCCGAGTGCCGATGGTCCAGTTATCATGAGGGCTAACGACATCGCGCTAGAGAATGGTATGAGCATTCAAGGTTGCTTTGATATGATCAGCAATGCTCGCGAGCATGGTCTAAACGTACCAGTCTATGTCATGACCTATGCCAATAAAGTAGTGAGCTTTGGTGCCCGAGAGTTTTGCAAACAAGCGCAAAAACACACTATTGCTGGGTTAATCATTCCTGACCTTCCTTTCGAAACAACTGACTATATAGAGTTGAGCGCACAGTGCACTCAACTTGGGGTTGATCTAGTGCCGGTCATTTCTCCAGGTATATTGCAAAATAGATTGCGTGGCTATGATCTGAGTATTCATAAGTTGGTCTATGTCACCAGTACCCAAGGGATTACTGGCAAAGAGCTCAATATTAAGACTGATCTCCAAGACCTCATCAAGAACATTCGAACTACAACTGAAGCGCAAATAGCCCTCGGTTTTGGTGTACGAATGCAGGCTGATGTCGAGCAGGCATTACAAATAGCTGATGTGGCAGTGGTAGGGAGCGCTGTAATCGAAAAAGTCGATCAACTAGGTGTAGATGGTGCCCTACAATTTATTCAGAGTATAATTGAACAGTGAAGATACCAAAACTAAACAGCGGTTATATATACGGATTACTGGCTTCAGCAACATTTGCAGTATATCTCTTGATCAACCGCTACATCTACTTGAATTATCATGTTGATGGGCTGAAATACACCATTACCTTTGCAGTGGCAGGTGGCGTCTTCGCTCTATTTAGCGCACTTCATAACAACATTAAGGGTGATACAAAAATCCCATTTAACAAGTCATTACTGCCGGTAATATTCAATGGAATCCTTGCCGGGATTGCCCTCGGTGTATTTGTGTTTGGGCAAAGCTACACCTCGGCAGCAAATGCTAGTATCCTTGCAACGACAACCATGGCAACAACGGCAGCCTTCTCGTGGTTTCTAATAAAAGGAGATAGATTTCATAGGCGACAACTTGCCTGGTTTGGTTGTATGTTTGTCGGCCTTTATCTCGCAATTGTAGGGCTTCATACACTTTCTATCAGCAAGGGTGATCTTATCATTCTGGCCTCATGCATCTTGCTCGGCTTTGTAAACGTTAACTCAAAACTACTCATGAGAAATCATAGCAGTAAAGTAGTTACTGATGTACGTCTTATTAGCGGAGCACTATTCCTGGCAATTGTAGGGATGGCTCTTTATGGCACAGGTTTCTTGATTACAAATTCCGGACTATTGCCGCTATTAGCTGGATTCTTCTTTTGGCTAACGATTCGTTTCTTCTATGCTGCCGTAGATCATATTAATCCAAGTCGAGCGATCATCCTTGCTAACATGCACTCGGCAGTTACGCCTATTATTGGTGCGTTGCTGTTGGCTGAGCCTTACGGCCCACTGAAGTTTGTGGGGGCAGTATTAATCATTATTAGCGTCATTAATATAAACAGCAAAAATCAGTCAAAGAATAAACTTCGGACTACTTAAAACAGTCTGCATATCCGTTAGCATCTTCTCTTCGGTTCGAAACAAGACAACTAGCTGGAGCCAGAGAGCTCAATTTTATAACTTCTCGACCCTGTCGAGCATAAACTTAACACCAGTATTAGTATTGATTGCTATAATTTCAATCTCAGGATGCCTAGAGTGGAAAACACGAAAGATTTCATCGGCAAAGGCCTGGCCCACCGTTGGTACCTTGTCAAAGTCTAAGATAATTCGTTTGAACTTGGTAAAATTAGTTAACACACGACGCGCCTGGGATCGCGATACATAAATGGTACCCATAGTGTAGAGGCGCACAAGCACCTCAGTTTTATCAAAAGCCGGTTCTTCCGGGTCAATTTGATAGTCACGGAATATATCACTCAAATGCAGCTTAGATTTGGTATTGATGATAAAGGTTACCTTTGTGCCCCTAACTTCTGACTTTACTTCTTCTACAAAGATATCTGGAAGTGTATTGTCGATCCGTAAACGATAGTTATAGCTTTCTAGTATAAACAAGTTACCTGCCTTTGACGTAAAGAAAATACCTTCACCGGAGTGTGCCTTTGGAGCCGTAGTTGTTTTGCCTTTTAAGAGGTCTTGTATCGCCTCAATTTCTGATGCTAGGCCACGTTTATTCATAATGCTTCTAAATACACCAATACCCGAATCCTTCACAATAAAGGCCAGGTTATCTTTTTCTTGTTTTATCTCTACTTCAATATTCTTGCTCTCAGAGTGTTCTATGGCGTTATTAAGCATTTCAGAAAATGCATAAGCTAAAATACTCTGAACATTTTCTCGGAGGCTACTGATAAAACCCTTTTCTCTACGTAGGCTATCGAATACCTCGTATTCTTCCAGGTTAGTATTGCTGAGTCGTTTTTTTATGCGCTTTCCTAGCGTGTCTGCATATCGTGGCAGGGCATAGACCGACCACCGGCCAGAACTTTCTCTTACTAGTACGCCCCGTTCAACCATAGAGTTGATCACCGTGCTGGCGTACGAGCGAGTTACGTCATTATTGAGCGCCTCTAGCACATCAGAGGTTTTGAAATGATGTTTCTTATGAGCTACTTCTAGGATGGTATCTTTTATGGTTGAGGACATGACTTTCTCCTATACACATAGTATCAAAAGAGGTTTTCTATGTCAACTAGATAATTTTCTATGTCAACTACTATGTTGACCATAAGCGCTCTGGTTCTATGTCACAGAACTATTTATCTACGTTTGATTCTATGTTGAGTTATGCAACTTCGGCCCACTCAAAATAGTCTGCATATCTGTCAACATCTTTTCTTCGGTTCGAAACACGCACCTTAGCCGGACCGAGAGAGCTCAGTGCGACATTCTTGCATTATTAGTTACTTGATGTGAATCTTCATATGCTGCATACTATAGCCATATAGATAAAACGAGGGGCTATTATGGTTAACGGCGGGGATTCGGAATTACAAGTACCAAGACAAACAGACAACGAAGGCTCTGAAGGTTTTGCGGGTAAAGACTTGGCAGATAGCTTGGCTCGACAAGGCGATATAAACGAACAAGGTGAATCTTCTGCGGAGCAGCAGCACTTTAACGAGACACTTGCCGCTTTTGAACAAGCTTTGCCTGATGCTATTGAACGTGTGCTACCAACCATGCAGGGCCGTACAAAACTAGCCAAAGCCAGGCAAATGCCCCTGGTTAAGGAACGCTCGGGCGTACAAAAATTAGTACTTAGACGGGATCCTAAGAGGGGCCCAGGTGTTATGGTGAGTGACGCATCAGAAGAATACACATATGGTACCGAAAGTAAGGACTGGCAGTACACAAACCATAAGTACGTTAGTAATAGTGCCGACAGCTGGTCGCTCCGTACGGTTACCAAGACGGGCGATATAATCACTATGGAAGAAACCGAGAGTAGGCCATACCGACCTGGCCCAGAACCAACGCAGCAGATTGATTCGAGTACGCCAGAAGGTAGAGAAAAGATAGAATCATGGCTGCGTACATCCACGCAACAACTACAAGATTTATTGAGCGAATAGCCTAAACAGTTTTCATGCTGCTATACTAAACCTATGAAGAAAAAAACGAGTATTCGGCTAGCCATTATTGCGGGGATTGTCCTTGTGGCGCTCGGGGGTCTCTTTTACTTCCAGAGCGCAAAAAGAAGCAGCAATACTTTTACCGGCACCGTAACGAGTAGCAAAGATTGCTCAGCCAACATCGGCGCTTCCTCGTGCACATGGCAGGTGCAGGTTAACGATACGGATACAAGAACCGTATATTGGAGCCAAACCGTGGGTGCTGACAGTAGTGCAACCGGCGGCCCCAGTGGCTTTGAATTTACCGACGATATTACCGGGAAGCAAGTCGAGGTATATGGCGAAAAAACGGGCGATAACAGCTATTCGGTGAGTCAAAAAGGTTATTACATTAAACTGACAGAAAATTAGTAAGGAGAAGATACGTATGGCAAAGCATACCAAAACCGCAGTAGATAATGGACCAATCGGGTTTGTGCTGTTTACCGCCTGGATAGGTGCCGTGATTTACTTTGTTGGTAAAGCCGATGGTTTTTGGAACGTCATCGTCGCCTTTTTGCAGGCCTGTGTCTGGCCTGCGTATGTGCTGTATCATGTTCTGCTGGTGTTGAAGGTATAGTCGTAGTCCATCCTAACTGGTAGAATACAGACATTTTTATAAAACGGGTGGTAGCCAAGTTAGCCCTTTCGCTAGCGATAATTATCGTGCTGTTTGGCATCACTTTATCTGCCCAGGCTGCGGGTGAGTCGTTGACTGGGGCTGCTAGTTACAGCGGTAGTCGGGATGATGCCATCCCTATTAATAACTTGCAGGTCGGCGGCACTGGTAATGACACCGTCACTATAAACCTTTTTGTACCGAGCGGCACCTTGGCGATGGGGACGACTACCGGTATTACGTTCTCTCGTGATCATACCGGTAAAAATTTACATTTTAGCGGTACGCGCTCCGACGTTAATGCCGCGCTAGCAACCCTCACGTTTAAACCGGGCAAGACGGCTGACGTACAGCTACAGGTAACCATCGATGGTTTGCCGAACGCCCTGTATGATCCGAGCACGCATCACGTATATCAGTTCGTAGACCTTCAGGTTAACTGGAACGAAGCCAAGACTCGTGCCGAATCAGGTACTTTTCAGGATGTGCCCGGGTACCTCACGACCATTACCAGCTCACAGGAGGCAAATGTAGTGGCCGGCTTAGGTGTGGGCGGCTGGCTGGGTGGAAGTGACAGTGCTGTAGAAGGCGAGTGGAACTGGGTAGGTGGCCCCGACGCTGGTACCAATTTTTGGAATGGTGGCGTAGAGGGTACGGCTCCAGATGGAGCTTATACCAACTGGGTCGAAGGCATGCCCGACAATTACACCGGATCCAATGAAGCGGGTGAGAATTGTCTACAAATGTACGACGTAGCCGGAGCAATCTCTTTTAAATGGAACGATCAGAACTGTGATAGTGGTGAGGCGAGTCGCTATATTATTGAATATGGTGGTGATACGACGCCAAGCTTAACCTACAAGAATATTAATATACACGTGACGCCGGGTCGCGATTTAAATAATGACGGTACCGAAGATGCCGATCAGCCCAGGGTGGCCAACGTGCAGACTGCTCAGGGCAAGTGGGTGGGCATTGAGCTTAATTATGACTGTGACATTACCTTGGCTGAGGCCATAGACGAATCGAGCCTTGATGCTCAAGATGCCAATTATGATTATCCGGGTGGCTTGGTGGATTTTGCGGCCGAATGTGGCTACAGCTATATGAACACCCAGGTAAAATTGTACTTTTATGATGAGCAGTCGAGCGATATACTGCTGCGCAAGTACAATCCAAATACCCGGCAGTATGCCGATATGACCAGTTTTATTGCTGCTACCAGTGATCTTACAATTGATGGTCATAATGTCGCGATTTTAACGTATCAAATCACCAGCGAAAACGGGTTAGACGTGGACCCCAATCCTGATGACAACATCATTGCTGATCCGCTTGGGATTGCCGTGGCGGCCAGTCCGCAGAGCGAAGGCCAAGACGACCAAGGTGCCGGTCAATCATCGCCGACTACTACCGCGAGCGGTTTGGCGAGTACGGGTCAAAGCCAAAACCAGCTGGTGGTACTTGCCCTTATGATGCTTGGTGGCGCCAGCATTGCTATTACGAGGCTCACTGCAAAAAAATAAGAAACGTGCTAGTCTACTTCTGGTATGCATGAATTATTCCAGTCATTCGACACTACGGTTGCTCGTCAGATAGCTAAGCTACCGGCTTGGTCGATGCCATTCTTTGCGGTTATTACGTATGCGGGCATTCCAGCTGTAGTGGTGACGGCCTCGCTGGTGCTGAGCATATTGTTGTATGCCCAAGGTAAAAAGAATGTTTCGGCAGCTTTTGTGCTGGTAGTTGCGGCACTTGGTGCCAATAGCGTGGTCAAGCATCTTATTCATCGGGAGCGACCAGACACCATGTATGTGCAGTCCATGGCCATTAGAAGTTATAGCTTTCCTAGCGGCCATGCCTTTGGCAGTATGGTGTTTTATGGCCTGATTGCTTACTTGTGTTATCGTCATCTGCCGCAGCCATTTGGCGCTCTTGTTCCAGTGTGTTTAGCGATTCTGATTCTTTTGATTGGCCTGTCGCGAGTCTTTTTGGGCGCCCATTTTCCGTCTGATGTTGTTGTTGGCTGGTTGCTCGGCGGTGTTGCGCTGGCGATCATTATTAAGATCTGTGGCCTGTGATGCGCCGCCTAGCCATTGTTCTTAATCCAAATTCCGGAAGCAGCGAGACATCTGAGCAAGAAATTACCAAGTTATTTAGCATTAAGCGTTTTGAGTTAAAGTTTTTTGATATCACCAAGGGATTGCCGGTGCTCAAAAAATCCATCAATGCCTACAAAGCCGAAGCAGTGATAGCGGTTGGTGGCGATGGTACCGTTAATGCCGTGGCTACTATTGCTACTCAGCTTGATTTGCCAATGGGAGTGATTGCTTCGGGCACGCTCAATCATTTTGCCAAGGATATGAATCTGCCGCTCGATCCATCTCAGGCTGCTAAGGTTATTACGCAGGGCAAGCTAGTGGATATCGATTATGCCACGGTTAACGATCGAGTGTTTGTAAACAACAGCAGTCTTGGTGCCTACCCCGAAGTTGTAATAAAGCGCGACAAGCTGTCGATTCTTAATAGTAAGTGGCTTTCGGCCATAGTTGCAGCTTTACAGACCCTGCGCCAACATCGCAAACAACCTTTTGAAGTAGTTATTGATGGGAAATCGCGCAAGGTTCGAGCTGGGAGTATATTTGTTGGTAATAATCGTTATACGTTAAAGGGCACAGATTTAAGCTCCCGCCGTAAATTGGATGCTAGCCTGCTGCAACTTGTGGTAGTTAGGACCGGTCGTTTACGCCATCTGCTCGGTATTATGCTTAGTTTTGCAGTGAAAAAATCTCACGAAAAAGTCACCATAACGACTGCTCAGCATATCCAAATTAGATCTACTTGCCAGCGCTATAACGTGGCGATTGATGGGGAAGTGATAGATTTGAAGATGCCTTTAGACTATAAAATCCACGCCAAGGCTCTGCGTGTTTTTGGCAAAGAGTAGACACTTTTTATAACCCTTATGCTATAGTAACAGTATGAGTAAAACAATCACTACCACCAGCCTTAAAAAATTTAATCTGCGCATGGCTATTTTGCACGCGGTGCAGGCCGTGGCCATCGTCGTATTGAGTAAAAGCTTTAGTCTGCCTATTACCGGGAACTACTTACGTTTCGATAACGTTACGCAATCGCTACAACCAGCCTCTACCGAGCTATTTAAGCTATCGCTGCCATTGTTGCTCGTGATCTTTTTTGTGCTGTCAGCACTGGCTCATCTGATTATCGCCACGATATATAACAAGCGCTATAACACAGATCTTAAAAATGGCATTAACAAGGCGCGCTGGATAGAATATTCGCTTTCGGCCAGCACCATGATGGTGGCTATTAGTTTGCTCGTCGGCATCTACGACTTGGTAAGTCTGGTAATGATCTTTGCCCTAACGGCCGTCATGAACCTCTGTGGTCTCGTTATGGAGGTGCATAATCAAACTACCAAAAAGACTAATTGGGTAAGTTATTGGATTGGCTGCTTGGCCGGTATTGTTCCGTGGTTTGCCATTGCCTTTTATATGTGGCTGGGTGCCGATAAGGGGAGCGCTGCGCCAACCTTTGTATATTGGATCTTTGTTTCGATCTTTGTATTCTTTAACTGCTTTGCCATTAATATGGTGTTGCAGTACAAGAAAATCGGGCCATGGAAGGATTACCTGTATGGCGAACGCGCCTACATTATCTTGAGCTTAGTTGCTAAGTCGCTGCTCGCCTGGCAGGTATTTGCCGGCACATTGCGTCCATAATATAACGGAGGAGGGGGTCATGGCATATTTTGTTAAGGACATTCAAAAACTAACTACCGAAAATACTGATTATCGGCGAGTAGTTTACACGGCCGACTACACGCAATTTGTCGTGATGAGCCTGCCGCCCGGAGTCGAGATCGGCAATGAGGTTCATGGACTCGACCAGTTCATTCGCGTCGAGAGCGGTAAGGCCAAATTGATATTGGATAATGGCGCTGAAGAGCATGAGCTAACTGACGACTGGGGTGTTATTGTACCGGCCGGGACATATCATAACCTTATAAATATTGGCGATGGCGATCTCAAACTCTACACACTCTATTCGCCACCTGATCACGAAAAAACTACCGTCCAGCCAACTAAAGCCGACGAAGTCGAAGATCACTTTGACGGTCGAACCGATACATAAGGGGATTTCATGCAATCGATTAACCAATTATTAGACTTGCAAGCTAAAGCCGCCATTGTAACTGGTGGAGGTAAAGGAATAGGTAGGGGCATCGCGGCGCGTTTAGCTGAGGCTGGCGCCAAGGTTCTGGTGGCCGATCTGGATGAGCAGGCCGCCGTACAAACCGCCCAAGAGATTGGTGGACAACCGTTTCGTGTTGATGTTGCGGACGAAACTCAGGTTCAGGCCATGATTAACGCCTGTAAAGAGGCCTTTGGATCAGTAGACATCTTGGTAAACAACGCTGGCATATATCCACCCGCACCTATTGCGCAGCTTACTGCCGAGCAATTCGAAAACGTCATTCATGTAAATCTGCGAAGCGTTTTCTTAACTACCAAGTACGTTACCGAGATTATGAAGGCTCAGGGCGGGGGAAAGATTATTAACATAACCTCTATTGATGCCCTACACCCTACGATGGTCGGCCTGGCGCATTACGATGCCAGCAAGCATGGCGTATGGGGCTTTACTAAAAACTCGGCATTGGAGCTCGCTGCGCATAACATCCAGGTTAATGCTATTGCGCCTGGTGGCATCGCCACGCCCGGGGTAGCGGCCATGAACCAGGGTGCTGCACCTAACGAGGAAGTCACCAAGGCGTTTTTGGCTAAAATCCCCATGCATCGCATGGGCGAGCCGGACGAAATTGGCAAAGTGGCATTATTCTTAGCCAGCGACATGGCTAGCTACATGACTGGCGAGCAAATCGTAGTTGATGGCGGCGCACTCCTTAGTTAGGGGCATTTATGCTTGGGATAAGTTAAAAAATCAGAATATTACTATAGTGACCCAGGTAAGCAATGTTGACTAAGGAGAAAACAATTGAAAGAAGCTACATCCAAAGTAAAAAAAGCAGTCACAAGTAAACCGGCTAAAGTTGCTGGCCTTATACTTGTAGGTATTCTAGTTGGTGTAGCGAGCGGATATTTGGCATGGGGTCGAAAGGTTGCCAAGCGGGCCGCTTTCCCTAAAACATCGGCCGAAGTCCAAAAGCAGTTCGCTGAACGTCGCAAAGAACAGGCTGCGGCACAGGTTGAGCGAGTCAAGAAAATGGTCGAGACTGATCTTGATGCCAAACGGATTACCCAAAAGCAAGCCGACATGATCAACAAAAAGATCGATGAAATAAAAGCCTATATCGATACGGCTGATCGAACGAGTGCAGAGGGGCGCGAAGAGCTCCGTAAAAAGCGAGAAGAATGGCGTGCATGGGCCAAGGATAGCAACATCTCCTTGCGCTATATAGCGGTTAGTTATTAACGTAAAATTACCAACTGCTATAATAGACGTATGAATACGCAAGAAATACAACAAGGTGTAGTCCATACCGTCCCCGAGGACCTTGAAGCGGCTCTTTTGGCAAGTCCTGCCGCCTTAGCAAAGTGGGATGATATTACGCCATTGGCTCGCAATGAATGGATATGCTGGACCACCTCTGTTAAGCAGCAAAAAACTCGTGACGAGCACGTCCAGCGGGTGATCCAGGAACTGATTGGCGGTAAGCGCCGACCCTGCTGCTGGGCTGGTTGTATTCACCGTAATAAAGGGGATAAATAAGTATGGTACGAGTAATAATTATTGTTTTGCTGGCATTATTTTTAGTTGGTTCGATCGCTCCATTTTTGGCTCTGTAACGTAGCTGTTGGGAATCTCACAGACCTCCACCGCCTTTTATTGCTATGGTAAGGTCATAAAAGGAGTTCGTTATGGGAATTATTGCCTGGATTGTGTTGGGTGCCTTAGCTGGCTGGATTGCCTCAATGATTATGAAGACAGATGCCGAGCAGGGTGCCATTGCTAACATTGTGGTTGGTATCGTGGGGGCACTTATCGGTGGTTTTGTAGTCGGTATGTTTGGCGGCTCAGAAGTGACTGGCTTGAATCTCTATAGCTTATTGGTTTCTGTGCTGGGTGCGGTCATCCTACTCTTTGTGTACAAGGCGCTTACCGGGCGTAATCGTACCGTCTAGAGGGTCCCTGTGCTAGAATAGGGGCATGAGTAAAACTTCACATGCCCGTCATGAACACAAAAACCGTGAGCATTCAGAATCGCAGGAGATTGTGTCTGCGGAAAATATGAATCAAGATTTTAGTAAGCGCCATAAGGGTTTAATCATTGCCTTGATTGTAGTAATGATCATTGTGCTGCCATTATTGTTTGCGGCCGCCACATTGTTGCGCATGGTGAATTGGTAGTCTATGAAGGCCTATCGAGACTTTGTTGAACAGTATCCCGTTAAAACATTTCGTAAAGGTCAGACCATTCTGGAGCAGGGTGAGGTCCCGACATGCGGATACATTGTAAAAGCCGGTTTTGTAAAAACCTTTGATATTAGCCCTACGGGCGAGAGTTTACCACTTTCGTTTGATCATCAGTACGAGATATTGCCCATGGCCTGGGTATTTTCGCATATCGATAGTGCCCCGTATTTTTACGAAGCTTTCACCGATTGCGAGTTGTGGTGTGTACCGCGCGAAGACTTCATCGCGTTTTTAAAACAAAATGCTAATTCACAATTTCTTATCTTCGATTTCTTTGTTAAGCGCTACCTTATCACGCATCAGATGAAGATGCTGAGCCTCGAGCAAGCCAAGGCGACCGATAAGATTCTGTATCTGCTTAAGTTTTTGACGATGCGATTTGGGGGAGATAAAACCGAAGGCGTCGTCGATATTGCACTACCACTTACGCAGCAAGATATTGCCAGTAGTGCTGGTCTGACGCGCGAAACAGCCAGTATTGAGCTTAAGCGCCTGGAAAAGCTTGGTATTATTTCGTATAACCGCCAGGACTACAGCGTTGATCTTACCAGGCTCGACGAAGCATTAGAGTTTGGTCTGGACGCCGGTAACTAGGCGTCGACTGTCTTTTTGTTCATAGAACGCAAACGCTCGACCTTCATTGCCCATTTTGAGGCCAGTTCGTCGAGCATATCGGTCATGGTGTCATCGTAAATATCTATTTTTGGCATCGGGACACGCCGTTTGGCGATCTTTTTGATGCTATTTGCAGTCGTTTGGTAAGCTTTCATTTTCATTGGGCCTCCTTAGATTATTGCTTCTTTAGTATAGATGGCCGCATAAGCGCTATGCAGTGAAGTGCCTAACACGGTGCCAATAGTTATACCATAAGTGGTATGTTTGCTATGATAGAAGCATGTCATTATTTGTACAAAGCATACTCATTTTGCTCGCCATTCTGGTGAGCGCTCGATTTATTAAGCGCAAATCTAAATTTTTGCAGCGCATATCAATGCCTAGTTCGTTACTGGCTGGACTCATCGGTTTAGGTATGGGTCCGCAGGTACTTAATCTTATTCCTGCGGAAATAACCAACTACTGGAACAGCTTGCCCAAGTTACTTATTATCGTGGTTTTCGCAGGACTCTTTTTGGGGCGTCATATTCCGTCGCGCAAAGATATATGGAAGATGGCTAGTGCTCAAATTGCCTTTGGCAATACCTTGGCTTGGGGGCAGTACGTAGTTGGTATTGCGCTAGCCGCGCTCGTATTGGGTCCAGTCTTTGGCGCTCCGCCACTCGCGGGCGCGCTTATAGAAATAAGTTTTGAGGGCGGTCATGGTACGTCGGCTGGTTTGGCGCCAGTTTTTGATAAGCTGGGCTGGTCGGCTGGCACAGATTTAGCCTTGGCACTGGCTACGCTGAGTATATTCGCGGCCATCATCTCCGGCATGCTCATTGTTAATTGGCATGAGCGCAAAACTGGCATTGATATTGATGAAGACGAAGAGCTTAAGCGGGAGCGCCAACGTATCCGCAGCGGCTATAATTTTAGTCGACTCGGCGAAAAAATCGTTAATAGTCCGTTGGTCGTGTTGCGCAGTATTTTGGCCTATGGCGCTTCCATTTTGTTGGGATGGATAATGTACCAAGGACTCATTATTTTAGAGGTTGTTACCCTGGATAAGTTTACCGATCTCCGTTTTATGCCCTATGTACCATTCTTCCCGCTGGCGATGGTTGGTGGCCTCCTGGTGCAGTTATTGCTCCGAAAGACCGAAAAGCAGCATCTTATTAGCCGACGCGTAGTAGAGATTATTGGGTCTATTTCTCTCGACATTCTTATTGCAAGCGCCGTTGCTACTGTTTCGCTTAAGGCCATTGCCTCAAACTGGGAGGTATTTGTTATCCTCGGTGTGGCAGGTATAGCTTGGATTTTATTTACCTTTTTTTACCTTGCCCCAAAAATGTTTCCGGCACATTGGTTCGAAAAAGGACTTACCAATATCGGCCAATCTATGGGGACTACGGCAACGGGCTTTATGTTCCAGCGCCTTATTGATCCTGGTAACCGTACCAGCAGCCGAGAAAGCTTTGCCTATAAGCAACTGGTCTTTGAGCCATTTATGGGTGGGGGAATTATTACGGCCACATCGTTGGTAGTGATTAGCGAATTTGGTCTTGGGTTTGCCTTTGTAACGGCCTTCGCGGTGTTCCTTTTTTGGCTGATTGTTGGCTTGCGCATCGGTAATAAGGGGAGGGATAAACTATGACGACACGTAAAAAAGCCTGGCCTTGGTTAATTGGCCTAGCTGTTTCGATCGCGGCCTTTGCGGTTTGGATTCCTGGACTAGCGGATACCGGGCTCACGCTCTACTCGTGGTTTCCGCTTTTTGGTTTGCTCGCCTGGAGCCTAATGTGGACGCACTATATTAATGGCATTATGGTGCTGCGTTACGGGTTTTCACGGAGTGTTACCTACAAGCGCGTTAGCCAGGTAATCGTATTTTTTTGCCTGTGGCTTCATCCCGGCCTGCTTATTTTGCAGCGCTGGGTTGATACGGGCAGTTTGCCGCCGCAAAGCCTGAGTAGCTACTTGGGGCAAAGCAAGCTCATCCTGATTGTGGCGGCCTTTGCGGCTTGGCTGGCATTCTTGTCTTACGATGTGCTAGTGCGCTATAAAAATCGACCGTTTTGGCAACGACATTGGTGGTGGGTGAGCCTTGCTCAAGCTGGTGCCATGGGCGTTATTTATATACACGCCATTTCGTTTGGGCGCCACATACAGGTTACGTGGTTTAAATTATATTGGGCGGTATTAGGACTTATTTTACTACCAATAATGGTGTATTTATTATGGGTAGAGTTACCTGAATCAAGCAAACTAAAAGTAAGGATACGAACGAGCATGAAGAATACAAAATTGTTGGTGGCTGCCGGCATTGTTGGGCTGATTATAGTATCTATTGGCGGCTACGTGCTGATTAACGATAAAAAGGACGAGGCTCAGCAGTCTGCCGCCGCGCCAACCACTAGTCAGCAGGCTGCACCGTCAGGCTCGACTATTACCTTGGCACAAGTCCAAGAGAACAATGGCAAAAATGGCAAAAAGTGCTGGGTTATCGTAGACACTACTGTTTACGAGATTAGTGGTTTTGCCCAGTGGGTGGATGGCGTGCATACTTCTTCTGGTGGTCAAGCTCGTTGCGGCAAAGATTTGACCAGCGTGATGGCTGATGCTCCGCATGGCCGATCGGTGCTTAAGCTGCTTACGGTCGTAGGCAGCTATAATCCTCAGTAATTTGCTATAATAAGCATAAGAGGAGTTAGCATACAAGATGCCGCGTAAGCCTACCATTGGAGGAGATGCTGGAACATGGGGAACTATCCTCAATGAGTATCTTGACGTATCTATTGATACTGATGGCACATTACGCGGCACGGCCGTATCGGCAGCCGGTGCCGAGCTAACGAGTAATAAAGATACCGACGGCACTTTGGCTGCCAATTCCGATACTAAGTATCCTAGCCAAAAGGCCGTTAAAACCTATGCCGATACCAAAGTAAGTTCCAGTGGCACGGCCACGCTCAGTAATAAGCGTATTACGCGGCGGGTAGTTACCGTGGCTCAAAGTGCCACGCCAAGTATTAATACCGACGCAACCGATGTGGCCTCTATAACTGGATTAGCCCAGGCTATTACTTCGGTGAGTGTCAGCGGTGCACCCGTCGATGGCGATTTATTGATGGTTCGCATCACCGATAACGGTGTGGCTCGGACAATTAGCTGGGGTGGCTCTTTTGAGGCGAGCACTGTTGCCTTACCTACTACTACGGTTGCTTCAACAATGTTAGTAGTTGGATTTATGTGGAATACGGCCACCAACAAGTGGCGCTGTATAGCGAGTGCCTAAATGGCGACAATTACCGCTAACACAGGATCAAACAACTGGAACACTAATGCCGCCTGGGTTGGAGGTTCTCAGCCCACGGCTGCCGACGATGTTGTTATTCCGGCTTCGGCGGTCGTTACTATACCCTCTGCAACCAGCGTAGTGGGTAGGTCTTTGACCGTACAAGCTAGCGGGACATTAGCTTTTGCAGCAACAACCTCTACGTTATCTCTTGGTAATGCCACCGCAGGAGCTGGTAATGTGGCCCTGTCTATTAGTGCGAGCGCCACAATTACCTTAACGGCAATAGGTACAATAAACTTAGTATCCACGTCCACCACACAGCAAACCATTGATGCCGGTGGTAAAACATTGCCAAACATTACGGTAAACGGCGCCGGTTCAAGCTATATATTGTCTAGCGCACTTACTTCATCAGGTAACTTAGTGCTCAACGCAGGTACGTTTAATACCAATAATTTGGCGATGACCCTTGCGACTCTGTCCGTCGGTGCCAGCGGTGTAAGAACGATGACACTGGGCTCTTCGGCTATTACCTTAACAGGTTCATCTAGTGTTTTTTCATTTGGTAACCTAACTAACCTAACATTTACCGCCAATACTGCCGTACTGACGATAACCGCGGCGGTTGTTAGTTTTAATAACATTGTTGTGATGAATAGCTTTAATTGGAACGGATTATCGCTCGTCATTACTGCGGCGCAGGCCGCCACAGTAAATATATCTGGAGCAACCATCCGCAATTTAACCATTACCGGGACTGCCATAAAAACCACTGAGTTTCGTTTTAATGGTAGTTTTACCATCACCGACACATTATCTGTAGTGGGCAATTCATCTGTTAATAGAGTGTTATTGTCCACGACTACCAGAGGTACGGCAGCTGCACTAACTACTACAACGCTCGGTACGATGTCCAATGTAGACTTAATGGATATTACTGCGGCAGGTGCTTCTTCCCCCTGGAATCTAGCCTCTATTACAGGCCTATCGGGGGATTGCGGTGGCAATTCTAATATTACCTTTACGGCTCCAGTCGCTCAGACTATCTCGGTCGCAGGATCGTGGGACGATTCAAGTAAATGGACATCACGTGTCCCGCTTCCGCAAGATGATGTTACGGTTAGTGGCTCATCTGCCATCACCCTTAACATGCCTCGTTTTGGTAAAAGCATAAACATGTCCGGTTATACAGGCACCATGACCCTTACGAGTTCCACAGGAACATGCGAATTTTATGGCAGCATGACCCTCGGTTCTGGTATGAGCTGGGGAACATCTCCGACCACATTTAACATATCGGCTGGTGGACGTAGTTCGTACACGATAGCCTCTAATGGTAAAGACTTTTTTCCGGCAAGCACCACGGCATCTTTTGCCATCTCTGCTCCAAACGGAACATATACGCTTACGGATGCCCTCAAAACTAAAAGTCCCACATCGGGGTCATTTAACATAAGTGCCGGATCATTTAATAGTGCTAATTACTCGATTGATACAGGTTTATTTTGGTCGCAGAGCACCACAACTCGGGCGGTAAGCTTGGGAACGTCAGTCGTAACATTATATGCCGTAGGTGGGTCTACTATTGTGTCATTTGCTGGTGCCGGAATTACCGGCAGTATGGAAAATGCTACTTTTACGGTCCTCAGTGCAAGTGCTAGTACTCGAACCGTAAATACTAACGATGTGACAATAGGCACCTTTACCTATACGGTGGCCGGATCGACGGGACCACTCTCCATAAGTGGCAATAGTTCGTTTAACACGCTTAACTTTTCGGATGCTACTAATGCTCGAACATTGCAGATATCGGCGGGTATACGCCTTGCCGTAAACAGTAACTTTAACGTATTTGGTACTTCGGGTAAGTTGGTAACGTTAAAGTCGGCAACGGGCGGATCAAAGGCATATGTTAGTAAACCGTATGGCGGACCAATAGCTGGCGTAGATTACCTTTCGATACAAGACATACATGGTTATGAGGCGCTCAACTTTTATGTGGGTGCGAACTGTATTGATGTATCTGGCAATGCCAATATTTATTTTAATACCACAACGACGTATAAGCATCGTCAAAGTACGATGAACATGACAGCCTCATTGGCCACCTCAGCTTCGGCTACATTCCCGACCTCTACCACAGCTGGCAATTTACTGGTGGCCTTTGTGAATAGTGCTAATGCAACTGGTGGAGGCGTAACATTTACGTCAGGCTGGACACAAGCGGTAATATCAACAAGTGCCGGGTCGGCTTATCTCTATTATAAAAAAGCTGACGGTACAGAGACATCGGTAACACATACCCAAACAAGTGCCCGAATTATAACTATTGGCTTATTTGAATACCAGGGCTTTACCGGTGACCCAACGCTTGATGTGACAAGTAGTAATATAAGTACAGCAAGCGTATCAGCGCTCTCCACCACCTCTACTACGGGGCCTACAAACGTAAGTCAGCCAGCATTGGCATTAGCTTTTGTTGGGGGAACATCCAACCTGGCACAATGGGTGTCTGCTACTAATAGCTTTTTACCCGATTACACAACGGGTGTGCCAAGCACTGGTTACTTGCATGCCGTTGTCAAGGAGCTCACCACATCGGCAGCCGTAGAAACAACGATTGGCTGGACAACGGCTCGAGCTAATGTGTATACCGGCCTGGCCGTGTTCAAAAATGTGATTACGAGCAACGGCAACTTCTTGCAATTTTTTTAAGCTAACAAAAAACAGCCGCGTGGTGTAAACGGCTGTTTTAAGGTTGTGATTGTGCTAACTAAGCTTCGAGTTCGCGACGAGCTTCGGAAGCTAGGGCAATCATCAGTGGACCACTAATGAGGGCGTAGAGACCGAGCACCCACACAAAGGCGATACCGCCAGCCACTGGTTGGCGCAGAACAACTAAGCCTGCGATCAGGCCTACAAGACCACCGAGACCGTTTAGTACGCGGTGACCAGCTTCGCTGCTGTCTACAAAGGCACGTACGATCTGCACGACACCACGGACGGTGAAGGCGATACCAACCAACAGGATGAAGGTGGCGAGGGTCACGGTGAGGTGACGTACCAGGTATACACCAATACCGAGTTCTAGGAAGCTGAGCAGCATATCCATGAACCAGTATTTATTATTACGTAGGGTTACAATTGACATGATCATGCCAATCAGGCCGCCAACAATCATGAAGGCGCTAAAGACGTACACCAGGGTTACTAGGGTCAGGCCTGGCCAGAACAGGGCGACGAGACCAAACAGAATTGCGACTACACCACGGACAGTCAGAGCGGTAATCTCTTGGCTGACCAGAGTCTTTTCGTTAGTTTGCTTTGCCATTATGGGAAACTCCTTTTACAAAGGTATTATCTGCCCGCCGTTTACACCTGTCAATAGGTGTCGTATGCTAGATGAATGAAGAAGCTTACCCTTATTATTGGCTTGGCACTGCTGAGCGCCGGCCTTTACTTGATGCTGATTATTGTATTGCCCTATATTCCGGCGCAAAAAAATCCTACAGAAAAGCAAAAAAGTGAACTTTCGGTCGACAGTGTTACCGTCCCTTCGGTGGGCATTTACGCGCCAATTATCCAGGGTAATGCCGATGCCCTAAACCAAGGGGCTTGGCATCGGTTCCCAGAGCGAGGTAATCCGGTTAAGGGCGGCACCTTTATTCTTTCGGCACATAGCTTTGTATTTCGTCTTAATCCACTCCAGAGTCGTCAAGACTCTTATTTCTTTAATCTTCATAAGGCAAAAGTAGGGGACAAGATACATGTTGTATGGGATAAAAAAGAGTATACCTACACGGTAAGTAAGCTTTACGAGGTGCAGCCAAATGCCGTGGAGATAGAAGAGGTGAATGGTACAGATCATCTGGTGATGTACACCTGTACACCAGGAGGCAGTGCCGATGGGCGAGTCGTGATCGAGGCCCTACCGGACTTTTAGCTATTTTATTTTATTCAAAAAGCTGGCTCGGTCAGTAGCACCGCCATAGGTACCGCTCCCATAGCCTTGATCCTGGCCCTTGGCCGTATTGAGTGCTCCAATAAACCTGGCAATGCCGATAATGCCAGCAACGGTCACGGCGGCAAGTTTTAAAAACTCACCACGGTCCATTTTTCGTTCCATTAACTCGTCAAGGCTTTCGCGGATGGCCATGCTACTCCTTAGTTCTTGTGCTTATTATAGATCAATCGCTGGTTAGTTGGTAGTGGCGGTATAGGTTACTTGCGTGGTGTAGGTGCCGTTGAGCACGCTCGTGTCGGCACATAATCCATACCAAACCGTGGTCGTAACGGCGGGATTAGCAGCCGAATTACTGCTTTGTATGGTTGCCGGCGCCGCATTGCTGGCTGGTACGCCCGCAAAACTCGAGATTGGAGCCGTAATATTGGATTGAGCGCTGGTAGGGCCGCTCCCAAAACCACTATAGCCATCGATTCTCCAGCCCCAGGCATTGGGATTCATAATGGCCGGACTGGCTGCGCTGCCTGACGACGTGGCAATGGTTGATGAGCCATTTACTAGATTTGTATCGGTGGTGCTGCTGGCCAGTTGCACGCTATAACCGGCGGTACTGTCGGTTAAGACGCTTACGGCGTCACTAGCAATCGAGCAGGCGCCTACTTGGGTGGGGGTTATGTCGAGGTTTACGGCACCATCGCTGCTAAGCGTGATGGAGCATGAGCCGTAGTTACAATCGCCATAACTACCCGCTCCGTAGCTGGTGCTGTCGGTGGTGTTGGCCAGTGCGGTGGCCGGCAGTAGTATAAGTGCTGCGATTAGTAGCTTACGAGGTAACCTTATCATGTTCCTTTTTCTCTAACTTGCGAGCTTTGCGACGTCGATAGGTCTTTTTCGATACATACATTAGTACGACTAAACCAATCAGCAGGATGAGGCCACGCTGAATCTCCTGACTCATGACGAGTACATATTTAGTAGTTAGGGGAGTGCTTTTACCAAAGATTTCAACACTGCCCTGAACCTTAAAAATTCCCAATGCCGGAGTTTTTTCCCATTCGATGGTCACGCGACGATTTTTTTCTGGCAGAACATTACGTTTTTGAGCGTATGCCAGCTTGGTGTTGCCAAATACGTCTTGGACGGTAGTTTTAATGGTGGCCGCAAAGTGAACCGACCCAGTATTTTCGATGCGCAGTAATTGCTGCAGATTAGGTTGCTGGAACCACGGTACCGACCAAGTCGCTACCGACCCTTGTTCTATGGCATCGCCAGCGACACGAATATAGGCGACGGTGCCAACCCGCTTTTGAGTTGTTACGCCAGTTCCTTCGGCTTTAGATTCGGTTTCGGCAAAAATGACTGCGTAGTATCCGCCCGGCTTAGTGTCGGCGGGCACAGAGATAGTGTAGGTAAGCGCTGATGTGCTAAATGGTTCAAGACGAGTCTTGGCCGGCTTAAGCGTAAACCAGCTGGCCACGTCAGCTGCTCCCGCAATGGGCGTAAAGCTTGGGTCGTAGTCTTCGCCAGTTATGCTGTAAGGAGCAGCGTATACTTTGAAGTCAAAAGGACTATCGGCTTGATTTAATACCTGGGTCTGTCCGCTAATGGTTTGGCCCGGGATAATTACTTTATCGATCGATGTAGGCGTGACGGTAATTGCTTGGGCAGCCTGACTCGCTTGAGGTATAAAGAGCGCAATAAGTACCCCCAGTGCAAGCACCAGATGCTTCATGCTAGTTGGTCACCGCAGTATACACTACCGTATTAGTGTAGGTGCCAGGAGGTGTACTGGTATCGGCGCTCACTTGATACCAAATAGTGGTGACATCGTTGGTAGCCGGAGCCGATGTAGTTTTAAGAGTGTTTGGACTGGCTGTTGCCGGTACGGCGGCAAATGTACGACTGCCAATGGCCTGATTACTGGCCGAGGTAGTTGGTCCCGCGCCAAAACCACCAAGACCATCAACTCGGTAGCCCCAGGTATTAACAGCGGCCACCACCGGGCTGGCTTGGGTGCCGGATGAGGCCGGAATGGTGTCTGAGCCCGAAACTAAGTCCGTCGAGGCACCTGCTTCTGCTAATTTGAGGGTGTAGCCGGCGGCGTTGTTGGTGCTAACCGTTACCGTGTCGCTGGCAATTGTTTGCGCGCCCGCACCAGAAGGGGCCACATCTACATTAATGGTGCCGCTGGTGGTAAAAAGGCCGATAACGCCACTAATATCGGAGCTAATAATGGTATTGCTCGTAGCTGCGCCAACGGCTACCGGAGCAAGGACGACCGCAGCAAGAGCCAAGCTAAATAAAGGTTTTTTGTATCTCATAGTAATCAGTACTTGTTATGCTTAAATTATACCCGACTAATGGGCATTGCGTAAATCTAGAACCTTTGGATGGGGCTTATTGCTAAGTTTGGACGGGCCAATAAGCACCCGTCTTGTGGTTTTTTTTATGACGGGCGCAGGTGCAGTCGCCCTAGCAGCACGTACTAGCTGTTCGGGTTCCGGTTCTGGTTGCGGCGCCGGCGCACTGGCTGGCTCGATGTTTGCCTGATCAGCTTCGCGCAGCGCTTCTATAAGCATGGCGATTCGTACCTCTCGTTTTTGGGCTCGAGTCATACGATGATTCCAGCGCACCATTATAACCGAGAGCTCAAAGAGCAGAACAATTGGCAGGGCGATTACAAACTGCGTGACCGGATCATAGGTGAATGGCATAATTAGCGCCACAATCAGGCTACCCACAATAACGTGTCGACGATATTTGGTTAGTTGCCGGGGCTTGAGCGGATGGATGCGATCGATAATAGAGATAATCAGTGGCAGTTGAAAGAGCAGGGCAAAGGTTGCCAGGATGCCTAATACAAAGTTGAGGTAGGAATCTGCAGATATGAGGGGTCGAACGGCCTGACCACCAAACTCACTAAAGAACGTTAAGCTGGTTGGCAGAATCGCCAGGTAGGCAAAAACGATTCCAATAGCCGCCAACACAAACGACCAAATCAGGGTTCGGCGCATCAATTTGCTTGTTAGTCGTTTGCCAACAGCCGGTTCTACAAAGTGCAAGAGCTGATGTACAATGACTGGCACGGCAGCGATAAAGCCAGCCGTCATAATCACGCGCATAAAAAATTCAAATCCACCTTGCGGCGTACTGTAGTACACCGATTGACCAAGGGGATTAAGTATGAGCTTGGTGAGTGGTTCACGCACGGCATACCCAACGCCACACCATACAATAAAGACAGCAACCACGCGCATCAGTCGCGATCGCAACTCATGAATATGTTCTCGCAAAGATGCTTCTTTTTTACTCACATTCCACCACTACTGTTAGCGCTTATTTTTTGGTAGATTTTTTGGTTGGGGTAGGCTCATCATCTTTAAAACCATTGCGCAGTTCTTTAATAGACTGGCCAATGCTGCGTGATAACTCCGGAAGTTTCTTGCCGCCAAACAGCACCAGGATAATGATCAGGATAATTAATAGTTCTTCGACTTTGCCAAACATATAACCTCACAATTGTTATGGTTACAGCATAGCATAAAGCTTCTCGATGAGGCTAGGGAGTTCTTGGCGGTAGGCTTGATCTTGCTGGGCGATGTATGGCGTATAGGGGACTGTAGGACCAGCTTCATTACTGCGGTGTACTGTGGGGGTAATTTCCGCGGTGGTATTGTCGTAGATCCGGATAATTCTGTCTTGGTCATTAACGATAATAATCCGAACGGTACTAATTTGAGAACGAACTTCGGTGGTGGCAGCCCGAGCAAGCGGCGCCCATAGAGCTACTATAAAAATACTTATTATTATCTGTTTGAGAACCTGCCGCATAGTGGTCTCATAATACTAGTGAATCTGTGGATAACCATGAGCATCTTTGCGTAATAATGTTGTAAAATGCCCAAAAGTTTAATAAATTTTTAATATGTGACGTTTATAGTAATCGTGGGGTGCATAAAGAAAGGGTTCTATGAATCAACTATTACAAGACGTCCTCACCAACCCAACCGCGCGTAGCCAAGAACAAATGGCTGTATCGGCAGCAACAGCCACCGAAAAGTATTTACCGTGGAGCGACGAGGCATAATTAGGAAGAGTAGGTACATATGACGCGGCGCTCAAGACTATACAATTTACTGTTACGACCTCGATCCAGCCATCCCGATAAGCAACGACGAGAGTATATTTTTACTATTCTCATCGGCCTCTTTACGACCAGTGCGGCAATAACGCTACTATCTTCTGTGCTGAATCATATTGCCGGCAACAGTCCGCATAATACCAACTCCATCCCAATCACGGCTGGTTTCTTGGTTATTACAGCTGGGTTGTGGTGGCTGGCGCGTAAAGGGCACTATGAATTTGGCGCCTATGTCTTGAGCGCCTTAGTCTGGATGGCGAGTCTGCAGTTAATGCTGACGTGGAGTTTTGAGCTGCCCATGTCGCAACTAGTTAATGTCCTTGTGATTGCCGTGGTGGGTGTGGTGCTCAGCTCTACTGCTGCCGCGATCTTTACTCTGCTCGTCGTGGCCACAACCCTGAGCGTTGGCTATTTGCAGGTTCAGGGTGTGCTGGTTGCTAATACGCAATGGATGACGCAGCCGCTGGAGTTTTCCGACGCCGTAGGCCAGGCCGTAATATACATCATTATTGGTGGTATTTTATGGCTAGCAAATCGCGAAATCGATAATTTGCTGCGCCGAGCCTGGCGGTCCGAGGCGGCATTGGCAAAAGAGCGTGATGAGTTAGAGGTAACGGTGGCTCGTCGAACCCGTGAGTTAGAGCAAGAGCAAATGGCCCGTGTTTTGGAATTGCAACAGTTTGCTGAGTTTGGACGAGTCAGCGCTAGCTTGCTTCATGATTTAGCAAATCCACTGACTGCGGCAGTGTTGCACCTGGAGGAAGAAGGCGAACGGCGCAGATCAAAACTCGTTAATCAGGCCATGCGTAGCATCGGTCATATTGAGCGCTATATTCTGGCGGCTCGTAAGCAATTGCAAGGTAGCTCCGAACCGCAGGTCTTTGTGGCCGAGGACGAAATAGTCGAAGTCATCGAGCTTGTACGCAACCAGGCCATAAAAGCGGGGCTTGCGATTCAGTTTAAGCCACCCAAGGTTCATCGCTTGCATGGTGATCTCGTTGCCTTTCATCGCGTAGTAGCAAATTTGCTGGTCAATGCAATTCAGGCCTACAGTGCCAAGCCTGGTCGCAAGCAGCCAATTGTTGTCACGACTTGGGATGATAATGCGGTTTTGTACATTAGCATTAAAGATCACGGTAGCGGCATCGCCCAAACCGATTTACCGCATATATTCGAAGAGTTTTACACCACTAAAAAGCGTCTTGGCACAGGCCTGGGCCTTGGTTTGGCAAGCGCCAAACAAGTGATCGAACAAAATTTTGGCGGTAGCATTACGGCCACGAGCTCACCCACTACTGGAACAATCTTTACGTTAGGAATACCACTTCATGAATCAACACATCGAACAATCTCTGCAACGCGCCCAAAACTTTCTGGTTCGCGCTCAAAATCCAAACGGTAGTTTTACGGGTCGGTCTGATGATCGTCCGACAGACACCGTTTTCTTTACAGCACTTATTTTGGATTGTCTCAACACTGCGCAAGCAAATAGTGCTGCCCGGCAAAAAGCTGCAGATTATTTGCTGCGCCATAAAAGCCGCCAATGGAGCTGGAACTACTGGGAGCGAGGCAGCACCTCTAGATCCTATCCAGACGACTTAGATGATTCGGCCTGCGCCATAGCCAGCATAGTTGGGGTCAATCCCGAATTGGTAGATGTCGATGCCCAGGCAGCTATTGCTAAGAATCTTATTCAATGCGAGACCAAGCCTGGTGGTCCATACGTCACGTGGTTGGTGCGCTCGGCAGACACGCGCTGGCAAGATGTTGATCCGGCGGTCAACGCCAATATTGGCTATATGTTATCGCGACTCGGAGTCCAGACACTAGCCTTGCAGGAGTACATCGAAACATGTCTAAAAAATCGTACTTTGCAATCGCCATACTATGTTGGCGGAGTACCAGCGTTGTACTTTATCGCTCGCTGGTATAAAGGATCAGCGCTACCATTGTTGCGTTCCTATATTGCCATAGAATTAAGTAAATCAGGCTTGTCGACGCTGCAGCGAGCCATGCTTATTACCGCTGGATTAAACGCTGGTTGTCGCTCGGATTTGCTGCAGAGACACGTAGAGTACTTAGTGCAGGAGCAACATGACGATCATTGGGCATCCGCACCATTGTATTATGAGCCGCCCGAAGGCGGGAAGCAGCGCTATGCAGGCTCGGCCGAGCTGACTACTGCGTTTGTGGTAGAGGCTTTGCAGGTATTTGGGCATCGGCAGGCATCTGTGGTGTCGTTAGCGTCAGAGAACCCAACATCGCCTAAGTCGGTATACAAACAACTCTTGATACGCCAGACAAGCTCAGAGGTCATCGATATCGCCAGCACTATTGCGCGCGCCGGCGGCTGGAGGTTGAACGAGGTAGCCTTGCGTCATCTCAATCGGGGGAGTCGTAATGGCTGGTTGGCATACAGCATTTATGATGATGTACTAGATGGCGATGGTGAGGTCTTGCACCTTTCTGTTGCCAATATGGCCTTGCGTCGTTCATTACTGCACTTTACTAAGGCTATTCCAGATACTCGCTTTCATTCTTTTATCGCCAAGGTGTTTGATGAGGTAGATGCGGCCAATGCTTGGGAGCTTACTCACGCTCGAGATGCAAATCAGTTACCACGATACGGTGCCTACAAGATGTTGGCGCAACGATCTTGGGGCCATGTTATAGCTCCCACCGGTGTAATGGTTTTAGCCGGTTACGCACTTGACAGCCCCGAAGTTGCGCAGCTGCATACCTTTTTTCGCCAGTACATTATCGCCAAACAGCTCTGTGATGATGCTCATGACTGGTTACCCGATTTGCGTGCCGAGCATATAACTCCTATCGTGGCCTTGTTGCTTAGAGAGCTGCCGCAGGCGGATGAGGTATCTCATCAATTGCATTTTTGGCGACATACTATTGATGAGGTTAATAGCTTAATTCGTGAGCATCTCGCTCGAGCCGAACAAACGTTGCGCGAATGCAGATTTATTGTGCATAAAGATGAAATACTCCAATGGCTAACTGCCCTTGAACGCAGTTGCGCTCGGGCTGAGCAGGCCAGAGAGGAGGCACGCCAGTTTATTACGGCCTTTAGTGCCAGGAGTCTGGTAGACTAGTGATATGGCCATTACACCAACCTGCGATATATGTGGAACAGAGCTCAAGGACTTTGGGGCAATCGTACTTAGTCCTCCCGATGAGTCCGGGCAAGTTGATAAGTTTCATGTTTGTAAGTCATGCTATGATGGGCAGATTCTTGACTTGCTGCACTCCAGGTAGAAACGTATAATATAGGTATGAAAACACAAGCTCCAACTCGTTATACATTAGACGACCATGACCTTATTATGCATGACCCGGAAACGCCGTATGTGCTGCGGTTCCGAGACATTCCTGATGAAGATAAGCCCCGCGAGAAGCTACTAAAAGCGGGTGTTAAAAACCTAAGTGTCGCCGAGTTAATGGCGGTAGTTTTAGGGGTCGGCACATCCAAAGAGGACGTTTTGGCGATGTCCAGGCGCATTACCAAAGAATATGGCGAAAAAGCCCTTACGACCGAACTTAACCCTGAAGTTCTGGCCAATGCCTTAGATATTCCGCTTACCAAAGCTTGCCAGATTGTGGCTAGTTTTGAGATGGGGCGACGATACTTTGCTAAGCAACCAGGCACCGTATTTATTCGCCAGAGCAAACAGGCATACGATTACCTTAAAGATATGGGAAATTTGCGCAAGGAGCAGCTGCGCGGCTTGTACCTTAACAGTCGTTATCAGGTTATCCATGAGGAGGTTATTTCGATGGGTAGCTTAACTGCTAACATCGTTCATCCGCGCGAGGTCTTTCAGCCAGCTATCGAGCATGGTGCTATTGCTATTATCTTGGCTCACAATCATCCGTCGGGTCGCATTAACCCAACACACGCTGATTTAGAGATAACTGATCTATTAGTTAAGGCCGGTCAACTTATGGGGATTGTTATTGTTGACCATCTTATTATCACAGCTACACGTCATGTTAGTTTGATGCAGACTATTTCGGAATAAGCACGACAGTAAAACAGCCTCAGCAACTTTTAGATTTGTTACTTTCCGTTTTGAATGGTCGTGGCCCCAAAAGTGCCAGTTGCGCCAATTGTGCCAACCACAATAACCGGCGTTCCAGTTTTTAGATTAATGGTGGGCTGTGTGGTCGACAGGTCGTCGGTAAAATAACGAGTCTTTTCGGTAATTGCCAATGCCACAACCGTACCGTCTGTAAGCTTGATCGTAAAACCATCTTTTTTACGAGACTGGACAACGCCGTTTAATCTAAAGAACCCAGAACTACGAGATCCTATGGTATTTTTTTGTTGAGCAGACGGCTTGAGCTTGCTCGCGTCCGGCCATTGCATGACAGCCTTGCTCTTAGCGGTTCTGGAGCCTTGTTTGACACCTACCTTATAAGCAAGGGTAACTGCCAGTGCCAGGATTGCCAGCAGAGCTATGCCGGTCAAGATAAGCTTGCGATGACGCTTAATAGGTTTCACGTAGTATATCTCCTTGTTAACTAACGGTTATCGCCGCTGCCGCCCAGTACGCCCCGCTCTTGGCGAGAGGCCAGCTTGGCAAGGTTGTTTTGTGCCACTTGATCTAAATTAATCTCCAGCTCGGTAGCTAGTTGGGCAATATACCAGAGGACGTCACCGAGCTCCTTGCCAATATCCTGACGACGCTCATCGTCGATGACACCCTGGTTGTCTCGGACGACCTTTTTGAGTTTGCCGGTAACTTCGCCGGCCTCATTTGCTAGGCCAAGTGCCGGATACATCCAGCCGTGCCCATCGACCTTAGGGTAGAGCGCTGTTTTTGTTGCCTTATCTTGGTATTCGCTAAAATTCATACCTCCAGTATAGCAGCCCAAGAATTGTTCGTGCTACAATACGCTTATGGCAACTAAAAAAACTACTAAAAAACCAAGTTCAACCAAAGCTGGCGTGAGCGCAAAAGCAAAGCAGCAACAACAACTCGCCGCCTCGGTAGGCCCGTTACTGACCATTATTGGTGTTTTGGCGGTTGTAACCCTACTGCTTGGTTGTTATATCATGATTATTCAATAAGAGTTATAACGGTTTCGCAGTAGAGGATACCACCGTATAGCCAACCCCGTGCACGGTTTTTATGCTATGTGCGCCAAATGGTCGATCCACTTTATCGCGCAGATATTTTATATGCACATCAACGGTGTTATTCCACGTACTTTCGCTACTATCCCAGCCATTATTGACCAGTTGTTCACGGCTCAGCACGGTGTAAGGGCTCAACATCAATTGCTCCAAAATAATATATTCCTTATTGCGTAACGGTATTTCTTTGCCTTGACGGAAGGCAGAGTGTCGATCCAGGTCGAGCATCAAATCGCCTACAGTTATTTGGCGTGTCGGAGGCTGACGCAGCGCTTGGCGACGCAATAGGGCACGTATCCTGGCAACTACTTCTTTTTTACGAAACGGTTTGGTTATGTAGTCGTCGGCGCCAGCCTCTAATAACTCAACCATAACAGTTGGTCGATCTTCGGCCGTAATAACTAAAATGGGCATATTTTGGTCATTGCTGCGCAGTGCGCGGCACACTTCTAGACCGTGCATGTCGGGCAAGTGTAGATCTAATATAACAAGATTAAAATCGTTTTCTTCGGCGAGCTCCAGGGCTCGTTCGCCGCTGCAAGCAACCTCGACCACGTAATAGCCGCCAACCATCGTACGTAAACCGTCGGCTAGTTCTTGGTCGTCTTCAACGATCAATATCTTCATCCTTCGCTCCCTTACTACATCGTATAGATATTAAAACAGTATTAAATACTTTGCACTACCAGCATGGCCAGGCGGTACATATAGTAGTCAGCGACCACTACGTACCGCCTGAACAATAAGGAAAAAAACCAGGGGTCCCCGCGCCCAGGTGTGCCGAAGGTGGGCGCGTGCTAGCGATGGCAAGAATGGGGTGCGTTACTGTAGTTACTCGCCACTGCCAGTCAGATGGGACACTTAAATAGTATTTGATACATATTAAAAAATTCTTAAATATATCGCGATTTTTGAAATTTTCTTATCCATAAGCATTTTCGATAGCTTGGTGGAGGGATTATTACAGGTTATAATATGAAGCATGAGCAAAAAGAAAGCCCCCGCATTGATTTTTCACAAGAGTGAGCGTGCTACGCAATTTATGGAGCTTCCACTCGCCGAACGCCTGGAGTTTTTTAGGCGCAGCACAATTGCGAGCAGAAAAGATATTGCTGTCCATGTGCCCGATATTGATTTGATACAACTGCTGGAGGCGGTTGACCCCGATGAGGCCACCGACATTCTGCAAATGCTCAGTAAGCATCGTCGCGATCGAGTGCTCGTTTTGCTGGGTGATGGTGTTAAGTCCTCGCTCGAGACGCTCTTAGAGTTTGACCCCGAGACAGCTGCTGGACTCATGACTCTTGATTATATTCAGGTTGATGTTAAAGACAATATATCGAGTGTCGCCAAGCGGTTTAGGGAGCACGAAAAGCGCACTGGACGGCCGCCGGTCATCCTGGCTATGAAGGAAGGGCGTCTGGCCGGCTTTTTGCCAGGTCATGAGCTCGGATTTGCGGCCCGTCATGAGTTGATTGGTAAGTACGTTAAGCGCATGCCCTCTATTAAGCACACTGCCTCGCACGATGACGTATTGGAGCTGTTCCGATCGCATCCTCACGCCAAAGTAGCAGTTTATAACGAAGATAAAAATGTTTTAGGCATTATTTATTCGGATGACGTACTAAAGCTCATCGAAGATCAGCCTGCCTCCTCATTGTATGACTTTGCCGGTGTTAGCTCGGAGGAAGAAGTTGATGACAGCGCGCGTAAAAAAGTTAAATTTCGTTACAAGTGGCTAATTATTAACCTCGCTACGGCCTTTTTGGCTTCGTTTGTCGTTAGTCAATTTGAATCGACTATTTCGCAGTATGTGCTTTTGGCGGTGTACATGCCCATCGTAGCTGGGATGGGTGGTAACTCGGCGACTCAAACGCTAGCCGTTATGGTGCGTGGTATATCGTTGCGGAAGATTACGCTAGGATCAGCTTGGAAGACACTTAAAAGCGAAGTTGGTGCTGGTGCCCTGAACGGCGTTATTAATGGTGTGCTGGTTGCTTTGGTGGTTATCCTTAAAGACCATGATTATAAGATTGCCCTCATCTTGGCCTTGGCCATGATAATTAACCTACTGGTCGCTGCGATATTTGGAACAATGGTTCCCTTGGTTATGTCTAAGCTCCATAAAGATCCAGCCTCTTCGGCGACCATTTTTATTACTACCGCTACTGATGTATTGGGGTTTTTAGCCTTCCTCGGCTTAGCAACCGTAATCTTGCGTTAAAAGTTGCTATACTAGAGGCATGAAACGACGTTACGGACTGATGCTCTTTATTGCTGCCATGGCTATTGTCTTGCTGGGCTGTAGTCTGTTGGTTAGAAACCGCCAGGAAGCTGCGAATCAGGCCAAGCAAATTATTGTTAATGACCAAGCAGGCGCGAATGTAGAGACCGAGCTGCTTAAACTTAAGGTGTACGCCGCCAGCCACATGAAGGTAAACGTCCAGTTTACGCTCACAGGTAGTTACAATCGTGCGGTCGAGGCGGCAAAGGCCGAGGCCAACAAATCAAATGCTACCTATGCCGCGGCGCAGGCCGCCTGCGATAAAAAAGGTGTTGATTCAATCCGGCAGTCAAAGTGTGTGGCCGCCTACATCGCCGCCAATCCTAGCCCAATGGCCGCTCCTAAAATGCCAGACATAGCAGTGTATCAGCGCAGCTACGTAGGGCCAGCCTGGAGTCTTGACTTGGCTGGTATCCTCCTGCTTATTGGCTCGGGATTGGGAATATTTGCCGTCGCCAGTGTTGTACACCGTACTGTTACAAAATAATGCTTTAGCTTATAATAATGGTTATGAATAAAAAACTGCTGCGTGATTTTATTACGCCGACCCCTACACAGGCTTTTTGGTGCTCAGTCTTGGCACTTACAAGTGTTTTCTTTGTATATCGGAACGTGCTGATTGATCGTTTATCCAATGGACAGGCCGTTTCGCCCGATCTGGTAGGGGAGACTTTTAAATCGCAGCTCGCCATGCTGAATCAATATCAGGGAGTGCAGACCGCGGTAATCGTGACCTTTTGGGCGCTGGTCGGCCTCTGTACATTCGCTATTTACGCGGCGATCCGCAATAGTGGTAGCACCGTCCTCGATGAAGTTACCATTAATCGAGAATATACTAATGGCAAGGCGCATCCCAAGCAGTACAGCTGGGTGGCCATCCGTATCGGTGCGGCCATTGGTTTGATAATTAGCTTGCAAGTTGCCTGGCGCTTCGCCTTGCCCGGCTGGTTTAGTCTTATAGAGCAATTTATGCTTGGTTCAATCAGTTTGGCTAGTATGGTCAGTTTGCTTATTGGGCTGCTTGGCTTAACGGCCACTTATTATCTGTTATGGCTCTTCTTGCACACAGCCATTATTGCTGATCGAATATAAGGTAATTTCATTGCTAATCTGAGTAATAGAGAGTATAGTAACAGTGTCCGAGTATTAATTGGTCTGCGAAACAGACCCTCGTCTCTTGTCCCAATCTCTGTGAGTTGGCTAGAACGAAAAGAAGGAGCCAACCACATATGGCAAAGAAACTATTTGTAGGAAATCTATCTTACAACGTAAACGACGAACAACTAGCAGAAATGTTTGCTAGCTTTGGTGAAGTAGCCTCAGCTGCCGTCATCATTGACCGTCAAACTGGCCGTAGCAAGGGCTTTGGTTTCGTTGAATTTAACGACGATGCCGCTGCTGACGCTGCTGTTGAAGCCATGAACGGTAAAGAAGAAGGCGGTCGCCCGCTGACCGTTAACGAAGCACGTCCTAAGACTGACCGCTTCTAATTTAGTTTTACACTAAGTCCAAAAAATGCCGCTCACGAGAGCGGTTTTTTGGTATCATAAGTTGACACAGAAAAGATAATTACTTAAGCTTAAGCGTAAGCAGTAAATTAATTACAAGGAAGCTTAGTATGGCAACCACCGTTAAGAAAAAGTCCGTCGCAAAAAAGAAACCGGCTCTAAAAAAATCAAAAAAAGTTAACCCTTACCTCATAGCGGTTGGTGCAATTTTAGTTGCCATTGCCGGTGCTGTAATTGTCCGAGCCAGCTTTGCATCGACGTGGCCGCTCAGCGACGGAAGCTGCGGTTACATTACTACTCGTGTTGATAATTATACGAAGCCACCTACACTTCAGCAGGGGAGTAGAGGTAAGTGTGTCAAACTCTTGCAGCAAGGGCTAATAAGCACGGGATTCTTAAAGAGCTCTGCAGACGGAATCTATGGGCCCAAGACCGCAGATGCAGTCTTATTTGCCGAGACCGCGTACCGCTTTAAAGTAAAAGACCGCGTAGCCAATAAGTGTACTTGGCTAGCCGTGCAAGGCGCTGCTATGTACGGTAGAGGTAGTGTTGATAAGGTTAGATTCTATACTAATCTCCATGGCGGTAACTGCACGTACTAGGGAATACTTCTTATCGTCGACATCCTACATCTCCAAGCCATAACCCTTTGGACTAGCTCCTTAGGGTTTTTGGTATATGCGGTATGGCGACCCGTGAGGCATGATGAAAACCAGCGTAAAGTCATAATATTGATTGGTATCTTCGTGTACGCGCTTATCTCTACATTATTACTTGGCGGTCAATTCTACCAAGTTTTTTTTGCGGAAGACCAGATGTGGACAGGTGTATTAAGTTTACTGTCTATACTGGCGCTTGCCTGGCTAATTTCGCCGCGCATTAATCAGCGCGCATTGCGATATTTTTTTTGGTGTATGGTTATTATTGCGATAGTCTCACTGCTGAGCGCTATTCCCGGTATTGCTGCAGGGCAGCGTTTGGCTGGTATTGTATTGCAGCCTAATATACTGGCGATTATGCTGGGGAGCGGATTTATTGCCGGAGTTTATGGTAAAGACAATGGGCAGCCTCAATTCCGCCTTGGCGGGTTAGCAATTCTATTAGTTGCGATACTTTTAACACAAACCCGCGGGGTTGTTATTTTATTGCCGATCGTACTTATACCATTTTTATTACAACTTCCGTTGAAGGTGCGCAAGTATGCATGGCTTGGGTTGGCCGCAGGGGTTCTAGGTATTTTCTTGTGCGTTCCTCGAATTGCGAGCTCAGCTCGGTTTGTTTATGGGGCCACCTATCGCTATGACTTAGCAGCCTACGGAATTAAAAATATGGCGATTATGCCACCCTGGGGGTTTGGTCCTGATGCGTTAACCACTGTTTCCGGCACATATTATCCATTACCAGAGTCTTTGCGGGCAACCACGCTTGTCGATCAGAAGCTATTAGAAAGCTCCCATGTTATAGTCATTGATCGTTTTTTAGAGTATGGATGGCTTGGCGGTGCATCCTATTTACTGCTTATTAGTCTGTTTATTATTCAGGGTATTAGAAAGCGACACGATTCTTTGCTTGTTGTCGTTTTCGCCATCGGTTGTTTTGTGCTAGTTCAGCAGCTATTAACGGTAGCAAGGTTTCAAACCGAGATTATCCTCTGGGTTGCTATGCTGACAGTTATAGGTAAGCGATCTACTGATGCGAAGGTCGAGACTAGTAATGGTTAGACGTTTATTTCTTGCGACAGTTATAATTTACATGGCTATCTTCGGATGGTTTATGCAAATACGTCAGGATCGTGATGCTGCAAGACTGCGTATCTCTCAAGATTTTATTTTTCCCTTAAGGACCACTAAGGCGGCAATTGCTCATGGGTCGGTGTATGGAGGTCAAACGCTCGCATGGGTCCCAGAAAGCCCTGAAAGTTATCATCATGATTATGTGGCTGCAGATATTCACGTAGCGGAAGGCACCATTGTGCAGGCAGCCAAGGGAGGTAGGGTGGTGGCTGTGCGCGATGTTAAGACTTGCACGCGGAAAAGTTTTCCCTATGTGCTTATTCATGCGGTTGATAATTATTATTACCTGTATAGCCATTTAAAGCCTGGAAGTATACAAGTTGGAGTTGAAGATGCGGTTGAGGCTGGTCAGGAAATAGCTCAAGTAGGTTCTTCGCAGTGCGCGCAAGCCACTGCGCCGCACCTCCACTTGGACGTTAGTCGTTTTAGGAGCGCGGTACGAGGCGGATTCTGGGGGCAGGTGACATTAATTGACCCGCAGCCCGCCTTAAATAAGTCCTACCTATTACTACCATAATATACTTTCACAAAAGCAAAATACATAAGCTCTATCAGGTGTATCGAGAGAAAATCTGTCCAACAGGTTGACAACAGGTAACCATAAGATTATTCTTATGAGTGTTACATAAGTAAGTGAGGGACATAACATGGCATTTTCACACACAAATTCACGTGGTCAAGAATATTTCTTGCACAGCAAAGACGTAACCCTTAAGGGTGGCCGCGTACAACGTATTTACTTCTTCGCACGCGAAGTTAAGCCCGAAGGTGGCTTGGACGCAGTTCCGGAAGGTATGCAGATCGTCGAGAACGAACGAACTGGTCTTCCTATCCTCAAGAAAAAAGCCTAGTTTTTCTAACTAGCACAACAAGAGCCGCTGCAGAAGCGGCTTTTTGTTTTGTTAATCGGATGATGGTTCGAAACACGCAAGCTAGCCGGAGTCATAGTATTGATTTTTTATGAAAATCCTGTATAATATTACAGTTTTGAGTTGATTCCGAATTTCTCACTACGAACCCCACATCTCGTCTCGAAAGGACGTTTCACAATGCAGGACCTCGAAGCCCTTCGTAACCCGCTCTACCTCAAGGGCATCACCATGAAGGATCTCAAGCCTGGGCGTCGGATCAGTCTCATCTGTCCGCATCTCAGCCCGAAGCCCGATCATTACACCATCGCCTCCGTTCCGTACACCAAGCTGGAGCATGAAGGTGGCGATCTGGAAGGAGTGCTCTGGGTGGAGCTGATCTGGGAAGAGGGCGATATCGCATGCGTGCACTCGCTTGCCGACCTCGGTATCATTCCCTACCCAAGCGGCCGCTGGAGTACCAACTTCAGCGTCTGGCGTTCTCATGCGGGCTTCGCAGGGCGACAGGTGTGTGACAGTGCGGCGTTCCACGAGGCGCGAGCGAGGCGTTCCGGCCTCGGGAAGTGAGATGAGCGAACTGGTGGTGGTCCCGGTGTCTTGCACACTGGGACCACCCTCGTCCCAAGTCTTTAATGCCATTGAAGGTTTAGGCTGAGAATAGAAATTTACCTCACTCAAAACAGTCTGAGTAGCTGGAGTCAATCATTAAAAATAACTATTCTCGTTATTGCAAAAAAGTCGCAATAAACAAAAAGTAGTTTTATATAGTCGGTGGACTCCTCGAAGAAAAATGGTTTGCTTATCTGGCCGAATCTGTATAATTGTAGGTAATGGCTAAAGCAAAATCTGTATTAAAGGTTAAGAATCTCAAAAAAGCGTATGGCGACTTTCAGGCCGTCAAGGGTGTCAGTTTTGATGTTGCCCGCGGCGAAGTCTTTGGTATTCTCGGGCCAAACGGGGCAGGCAAGACGACCACACTCGAGATGATCGAGGGCATGCGCCCCATTGATAGCGGCAAAGTGACCGTTGACGGTATCGACGTTGCCAAGGATCCATACAAGGTTAAAGAGAAGATTGGTATACAGCTTCAAAGCTCCAGCTTCTTTGATAACCTTAATCTTGTTGAGCTCCTAAAGCTTTTCGGTGATCTGTATCACGAAAGTATTCATCCAATGCACTTACTGCGTGAAGTTAATCTGGAAGAAAAAGCCAAGAGTCGAGCTAAAAGCCTGTCCGGTGGCCAGCGTCAGCGCTTTAGTATCGCGACTACACTTGTGAATCAACCAGTCGTCGTGTTCCTTGATGAACCAACTACTGGGCTCGATCCACAAGCTCGTCGCAACCTCTGGGACCTTGTAAAGCAGATCCAGGCTAAAGGCACCACCGTTGTTATTACCACGCATTATATGGAAGAGGCCGAAGTGCTCTGTGATCGTATCGCAATTATGGATGATGGCAAGATTGTAGCCCTGGATACGCCCAAGGGTCTAATTGACGATTTGCTTAAACGCGGTTTTAAGCCCCGTAAGACGGTTGCCAAAGCTACGCTTGAGGATGTCTTCATAGATTTAACTGGCAAGGAGCTGAGGGACTAATGCATCGTAAATGGCAGGCCTTTAAAAGCCTCACAATCGCCAGTCTTAAAATGTATTTCCGTAACACTTCGGCGGTGTTCTTTACGCTGGTTATTCCGATTTTCTTGGTCGTCATTTTTGGCGTGCTTAATAACGGCGATGGTAGTGGCAGCATTCACATAGCGGTGACAAATAAGTCCAATACCGAAATTGCCAAAAACTTTGAAGGCACGCTTAAAAGCATCAAGACCTTTAAGATTGATGACAGCAGCGAAGCTGATGCCCGCGATAAACTGGGCAAGGGTAAGATCGATCTGCAAGTAGTCATCCCGGCCGACTTTGGAGCTAAGACTTCGACCGGACTCAAGCCCGGAGCTGTGCAGGCGTATTATAATCAGGCCAAGCCCCAGACTGGGCAAACTGCCGGGCTGATTATCAACCAGGTCGTATCGCAGTTTAATGCTAAGGTCACGAACGCACCGCAAGTATTCATATTCAAAAGTGAGGGCGTAAAAACCAATAATCTCGGGTACATCGACTATCTGTTACCTGGTATCATCGCCATGACCATCATGCAGCTGGGCATTTTTAGCGTGGCATTTGCCTTTATTAGCTTTAAAACCAGCGGTGCCTTGCGACGCATGCAAGCTACGCCGCTGCACCCTATTAACTTTATTGCAGCCCAAAGCGTTACTCGCATCTTGATTGGTGTCATGCAAGTTTTGATCTTGCTCGGTATTGGGGTCTACGCCTTTAATATGCACCTCATCGGCAGCTTGTTTAACATGATCGCTATGGCACTGATTGGTATCGTGACGTTCTTGGCCTTTGGCTTTGGCATTGCTGGGTGGGCGAAGGACGAGAACCAAGCTGCCCCCGTGGCCAACCTCATCTCGTTCCCAATGTTGTTCTTGAGCGGTACCTTCTTCCCGCGCGAGTCCTTTCCGGAATACCTCAAAAAGATCACCGATGTCTTGCCGCTAACGTTCTTGGCTGACGGCTTGCGTCGCATTGCTAACGAGGGCGCCACGCTCTGGACGGTCCGCGGTGACATCCTAGGCCTAGCTATTTGGGCAGTCATCGCCTTCTTTATTGCCATACGTGTCTTTAAATGGGAATAGCATATAACCCCCGGACTGCTATAATTAAGGTATGAAGAAATTTTTTACGAATTATAGTCTGTATATTGCTTTCGGTATCTCGCTGGCGGCTTCACTTATTAGCTTGAGCTTGAGCGAAATCTTTCATTTGCCGCCATGTGTGCTTTGCTGGTATCAGCGCTCGATGATGTACGCCATCCCATTTATTCTTGGCATCGGCATTTATTACAAAGATAAATTCGTGGATCGTTACGTGTGGCCACTAGCGACCATTGGCTGGATAATTGCGCTTTATCATACTTTACTGCAGTGGAAGATTTTGCCGGAGTCGGTGGCGCCCTGCCAAGCGGGCATTAGTTGTACCACCGTACAGATCAATTATTTTGGATTCATGACCATTCCCTTTGGCTCACTCGTGGCCTTTAGCGGAATTTTAATCAGTTTATACTTGTATAGGAGGTTTAATGGAAAAAGAAACTAAGATCCTGCTTGGTATTATCGCAGTCATTGTTGCCGGTTTGATCGGCGTATTTATGATGTTTAATAAATCAGGCACTACGGCCACTGTTGACCCTGGTAAATTAGTTCGGGCTGATAGTCAAAAAGAGGGGAGTGGTTCTGTGCAGCTCGTCGAGTTTGGTGATTACCAGTGTCCATCCTGTGGCGCTGCTCATCCGACCGTTCAAAAGATCCTCAAAGATTTTGAAGGTAAAGTTACCTTTGTATTCCGTAACTTCCCTCTAGAAACCATTCATAAGAACGCCATGGCAGCTGCTAAATACGCTCAGGCCTCATCTAAGCAGAATAAGTTTTGGGAAATGCATAATAAGCTCTACGAATCACAAGCCGAATGGAGCGAGCTAGCTGACCCAACCACCAAATTTGCTGAATATGCCAAAGCTCTTGGTATGGATACTGATAAGCTTAAAAAAGATGCTAACGAGCAAAGCATCGCCGATTACATCCAGCGCGATATTGACGATGGTACGGCCCTAAGTGTATCGGGCACGCCAACCTTCTTTGTTAATGGCAAACAAGTCGCCAAGAACGATTACGACAGCCTCAAAGCTGCCATCGAAGCCGCCCAGAAGTAAGAGACTGATTTCTGCATAAAATGCTTATGCTTGCTGTTCGGTTTTTGTTCGTATAACATGTAACTAGTGGGCGTGTGGCGGAATTGGTAGACGCGCTCAACTACCACTTGAGTATTACATTGTAATGTGTGGGTTCGAGTCCCATCATGCTCACCAATGCATCATGGTACTAAAAAGGACGCGTTCGCGTCCTTTTTAGATCTACTCAACTACCACTTGTGATAATAAGTATACTTTAATGGCTCTGTTTAATCAATGCAAAGTCAATTCAATGGTGGGCCCGGTTGGACTTGAACCAACGACCAATCGGTTATGAGCCGACTGCTCTGACCAACTGAGCTACGGGCCCGCAGCGGTACCTCAAGAGTATATCAATAGCTATGCGCTTATGCCAAACTTCGGTACACTAGTAAGGTGAATAATCTTAGCCCGCAATCTCGTACATTGGCTTCTAACATCTTGCTCGGTCTACTGGGTGTGTATTTAGCTTTTGCCTTGTTTGGCACCATTCGTCGTAATTATGAATTGCAGCGCGAGATTAGTAAGATCGAGGAGTCCAACAAGGCCTTGGAGCAGAGTAATCTTGAGCTTACGTATCAAATCGCTTATTATCAAACTGATCTGTACAAAGATAAAGCTGCAAGAGCTAAGCTCGGCCTACAAGCACCTGGCGAAAGCGTGATCATCTTGCCTAAAGTCGAAGATAAACAGGTCGCGACTGATGATAAAAAGTCTAAGCGCTCCAATTTTGCGCAATGGATCGACTTCTTGCGAGGCATAACGCAGTGAAGTGGCTAGTGCGAACCGTTCTCGCTTCGCTTTTGATTCTGCTTGTAAGTACACCTGCTCGGGCGGCCGAACAAATCTCTGATTTTAATAGCGTCGTTACCGTTCAGCAATCCGGTAGGGTCGATGTGGTAGAGACGATTACCTATGATTTTGGTTACACCTCGCGTCACGGGATTTATCGCTACATACCGGTTGTTTATACGAGTGACCAGGGCGTTACCTATAAGCCAGGGTTTAATTTTGATTCTGCGTCCGTGGATGGCAAGCCCGCTACATTCTCGACCAGCCATAAGGACGATAACCAGGCCATCAAAATTGGTGACGCCAATACGACGATCACTGGTTCGCATGTATACACCATTAAGTATCATTTTGATACGCTTGTCCTTAATAAGGATGGCGATTTGCTGCGGTTTAACGTAACCGGGAGTGGTTGGCAGGTGCCAATTGCTAATGCGACAGTTAAGGTAGTTGGTCCTAGCAATCCTAGCAATCCTAAGCTTGCCTGCTATACAGGTTCTGCAGGTAGTACCGAGAAAGAGTGTGAAATAAACGCTCAATCGAGCACAATTACGGCCCAACGTATTTTTGGCGGTGACGATTTTACCATTGAGGCTCTCTGGCCCGGCGGTACCGTTGCTGGGCATCTTGAGCCATACAAAACACCCTGGTGGGCGAAGGCTTTGATTGGTGCAGCGATTGCTTATGTGCTGGTGGGAGTGATTACCCTCATGGCTGCGCTGGTGCGCTGGCTCGGTATACGGGCGGCCGAAAAGCGAGCTCAAAATAAGCAGACTATCATTGCGCAGTATGAGCCACCCAAGGGTATGACTGCCGGCGAAATTGGTTTTATCAGTGATAATAAAATAACCTTGGTCGAAGTTACTGCAATGTTGATTCAGGCCGCGGTTGAGGGCTTTATTAAGATTGAGCAAGTACAAGAAAAATCATTGCTTAAAAAGGCTGAGTACAAGCTTACCAAACTCAAAGATTTTGCCAACATGAACATGCATGAGCAAGCGCTGTTGACGGTACTGTTTGATGGTAAGGCAGAAATAAACATGAAGGATATTGATAAAACAGTGGTACCGGTTGCAATCAAAAAATACCAGGATAGTCTGCGCGATAGCCTTAAAGATCAGGGGCTGTATACCAAGACGAGTAAGTTTACTAGCGCGGCAGTAGCTGGTGCCCTCTTTGTGCTCCTCTTTTTATCGTTCACGCCGTTTATCTTTGTTTCTATTATTTTTATTCTTCCTATTGCCCTGTATCTTTACAAACGAGCTGGCCAAACGCCGCGCCGAACGCCACAAGGCCTGACCGCCTGGAGCCACATCGAGGGGTTTAAGCTTTTTTTGAGTGTTACCGAAAAAGATCGCCTGGCTTTTAGCGATGCGCCAGCCCGTACGCCAAAACAATTTAGTACGTTTTTGCCGTATGCTATTGCGTTGGGGGTCGAAAAAGAGTGGGCTAAGCAATTTGAGGGCATCGATGTTACCAAGAATATAAACTGGTATGGTGGTGATACACGGGCATTTACCGCCGGGTATTTGGCTGGCAATTTGAGTGATTCATTTGCCTCAACGGTGGCTACAAGCGCTGCTTCGCCCACCAGTTCCGGTGGCTTTAGTGGCGGATCTTCGGGCGGGGGATTCAGTGGCGGCGGCGGGGGAAGTTGGTAGGCTTGCCCCACTAATTTATTTTTGTTATGCTTACATCAACAAAGAGGGTGCCGAAATAAAACATAAAGTTACAAGACTAGTAGTATTCTTGCCAGTAATTTTAATACTGGTATTTTCGGTAATTGCCTCCAATCGACCTAAAACTGCCCATGCTGCCGATAACGACTTCTCTAACGGTATAACCGTTGACTCAACTCTAGACACCCCAGATGCCAATGTTGGCGATAATATCTGCGACGACGGAGACGGCAACTGTACATTGCGTGCCGCCATCCAAGAAGCTAACTCTAATGCTGATGAAACGACAATATCTTTTGGCATTGCCCCTTTTGATGGCTCAGTTAAAACAATTCAGCCGACTGTTAAGCTTCCCGAGATAAATGAAGCCACCATTATTGATGGCTATAGTCAGGATGATGCAAGCGAGAACACGCAGGTGGCACCGTTGCCGGTTAATACCCAGTTACGTATTGAGCTTGACGGGTCATTGCTCCCAGATGTGAATAGTGGAAATATCACTAGCTGCTTATATGTTGTTGATGCCGACAACACCAAGATTAGTGGCTTGATCATCAATAAATGTGGCGGCAGCGGTATTGATATTCTAAGATCTGACAATACTCAGGTGATGGGAAATTTTATTGGGACTGATGAAACTGGTCTGCTAGATGAAGGCAATGGTCGCGCTACACATAACGGCGTAGGGGTTTATAGTATCGCCAGTAATCAGGTGCGCATTGGCGGTACTGAGCCTGCAGACCGTAACGTAATTGCAGGTAATCAAAATCAGGATATCTACTGGGGTAATGAGGGTGACGATGCTAATGGTTCGGGAAATAATGTAGTACAGGGTAATTTTATTGGAGTGGGCGCAGATGGCCTAACGCCATTGCCGGCCGGTTGGCAAAACGGTAAAGGAAATGCTGTGCTTATGGGAAATACTCATGACGATAAAATTGGTGGCACTGAATCCGGTGCAGGTAATGTTATAGGCAGTAGTTATGAATACGGCATATCTTTACGTGACGGATGCACCGGCACAATCATTCAGGGTAATTATATTGGTACTGACTATACTGGTTTGGCGCCATTAATACATAATGAAGGTCAAGGAAATATTAGTAGCGGGATACATATCAGCACTATAACTGGATATTCTCGAGCATCACATGATGTCCTGGTCGGTGGAACTGATCCGGCGGCTCGCAACATCGTAAGTGGTAACGCTAACAATATTAATCCAGAGTTTGCCTCTGGTGTAGTTATCGATGAGGATGCTTATAACGTTCAAGTTCAAAACAATTATCTTGGATTAGGTGTTGATGGCATAACGCCTGTTCCTAACAGCGGTTCTGGGCTGCACATTGGATCAAGTGCGCACGATGTGACTGCCGTGAATAATGTCATATCTGGAAATGAGCAGATGGGGGTGGGCTTGAATACCCCAACCGGTAGCATAGACAATATTGTGCTTCAGGGGAATTTTATCGGGACTGATGAAACCGGTAGTTTAGCTGTTGGAAATGGGAAGACCGGGATTGGTATTATTTCAAGAGTTCATAATGTAACTATTGGCGGCTCATCTGCTGGACAAGGGAACATTATCGCCAGCAATGGGAATGATGGCATTACTTTGCTTGATAAAACATCATCATCCATTTCTATTAGAGGTAACAAAATAGGTACCGACGTAACGGGCAGCCAGGATTTAGGTAATTCGTATAATGGTATAGTGTCTGGCTCGGATGATGTAATGATCGGTGGTCCAAACGCCGCAGATGCTAATATTATTGCTTATAATTCTCAAATTGGCGTTGTTGTTCAGAATGCAGCTATGAATAACACGATCTTGCGTAATTCAATCCACGATAACAGTGGCATGGGGATTGATTTGAACTGGAATGGGCCGACAGCTAACGATACGCTGGATCCAGATAGTGGATCAAATAACTTACTTAATTACCCCGAAGATATCACCTATGAGGTGTCTGGGGGTGATACTGTGATACGCTATAATCTGGATGTTCCAGCCGGGAGCTACCGAGTCGAGTTCTTCTCTAATGCTAGTGCTGATGGTTCTGGTTATGGCGAAGGGCAGACCTTTATCGGATCACAGGACGTTACATCCACCGGTACCGGCACCCAAAGCTTTACTCGGACTGTTTCCGGTTCATCGCACGCCAATATAGTTGCTACGGCTACCTTGATAAATACTAACCTTCCCTTTGATTTTGGTGAGACCAGCGAATTTAGTGCTGCAGCAACGGCTTATGAGCCGCCACCACCAGTTTCGGATATTTCATTAACCAAGACCTTGACGAATCCAAACGATATTGAAATTGGCGCCATGGCTAATTATCACTTGGTTTATAAGAATAATGGTCCCGATGATGCAGATCTGAGTGGCTATGTGGTTGGTGGTAACCCGTTTATGTACGACTATGTACCTGGAGAAGACTTAATTAACGCAGCAAACTATGTGGCTGATGGGCCATTCCCGGGCACATATTTTATAGATGTTAACAACCCGCAGGTAGTCTGTCTGTATGGAGGAGCACCAGGAGCATCTGCATTGGGTCTAACCAGCGATACTAGTATTGGGGTGGTGGCTTGTTGGTTGGCTGGTGGTGACACAACGTTGGCTTCGGGTGCCTCACTTGCAATTGACTTAAGCTTTGAGGTTGCACCAGGTTCTGACTTGCAGTTTACTAATTACGCTTTCGCACTTCCTGCTGCAGGTGACCCTGATACCTCTATGCCTTTGCAGCTTTCAAGGCCATGAACAATCCGCCCAACAATTTTGCAGCCGCTCCATATCCTATACCTCCAGATCCTGATCCCGGCGATGGTAACGGTCAAAACAGCGGTGGCAATAATGCCTCTGGTGGTGGCCCACTGGCTTCAACCGGTGCCAGTACCTTAATCTTAGTTGGCATGGCCTCGTTATTGATACTATCCAGTGGTGTGGTAATATCGCGACGCTACCGCTAGACTTGAAAAAACGTCTGCCATCTGCTAAAC
>CAZPDI010000004.1:0-30899 GCA_964585425.1 uncultured Candidatus Saccharibacteria bacterium
GCCTCTTTGCTGGGTGCGAATGGATTATTAACCTTGGGCTCACTCTTCATCATCGGGGTGGCGTAGGCTGGCTTAGGGCTGGCGGCAGCCTTAGCGACGGTGGCAACCGCAGCGGCTTCGGCGGCGGTTTCGATAATGTCTGAGTTATCCTCTTGTGGAGCTTCGGTAGCTTCCGGAACGGCAGCCTCGGCCTTGACGCTGCTAGCAACCGGTAAACCGACTTGAGCGGCCAAATGGCTAGCCGTACGATCGGCGGTAACTAAGATCAGGCTCTTACCAGCATTATCGGCAGCGCGCTTTAATAGTTTTTGATTAACGACGCTTTGTAATAAGGTGGAACGTTTAGGCACGACAATACGCACCTCTTTGCTGGAGCTAGCCAACATGCGACTGGTCGCAGCCGTAATTTCTTCGTCGGCTTCGAGATAAATAATCGGGTCATCGTTGGTCGTGGCCTTAGTGACTCGTTTAGGTTTGCTAATGTCTTTCATGTCTGCAACACCTTACTTAATCGTTCCAAAACGCTTGCGCTTGGACTCCCTGACTGTACCATATCGAGACCCAAATTCGCCAGCCCCATGGCGGTAATATCGGCGTGGCTGGTTAACTTATTTGTAGTGTCTTTAACGTGAGCCACTTCGCTCGGGTCAATAAAGCTGACGGCTGGTTTACGGGCGAACGGCAAGTTTTTATACCAGTCACTACGCTTAAGGGCTGCCGCAATCTCGGGCAAGCCGGTACCACCGCCACAGAGCATAATTTTAGCCGGCAAGTGATCGACTTTATCAAATTCGGCCAGACTAAGCTCTACACCACTTAACCAGACTTCGATATCGCCAGCTAGGGCTTCTTGCACCAGTTCGGTTTGTTGCGGACCAAGCTCGCCAGCACTATAGGCCAGCTTCATTTGTTCGGCTTTTTCAAAACCAACATCCAGTACCTGAGCTATACGACGCGTAAAACTACGCCCGCCAATGGCAAACATCTTAGTACCTTCGACTCCACCGTTGTTAACGAGAGCAATATCGGTAGTACCACCACCAATGTCGATAAATATGGCACTGAACTCACTGCTGTCCTGCTGCCCAACGGATTTAGCGACGGCAAATGGCTCGGCGGCGATATTAATAAGGTTGAGGTCTAAGTTAGAAGCCACAGTCTGGTAAGCTCCAAGATGGACCATAGGTGCGAACGCACAAAACAACTGAATACTCACATCGCGACCCTGGAAACCGATCGGATTAGTAACTCGGTAACCATCGATCTCGACGTCCACAATTGCGGAGTTTACCAGCTTCACCTCAATTTCGTTGTACCCAGTCTCCCAAGCTAATTGACCCCGGGCACGCTCAAAGGCGCGCTCTTGCACCTGATCCAATATCTTGCGCAATTCATCCATATCAATCGGCGTGCTCGATTTACTACGCTTATATTTAATGGTCGTACTCGTGCCTTTTACTAATTCGCCGGCGATACCAATCACGCAGTTACGAGCCACGACCCCACTCATTTCTTCGGCCTGTTTAATTGCCGTATCGCAGTTCGCAACCACGCCAGCAATGTCGGTTATGGCGCCGCCCTGCATATCGTTAAGCCCTTGGCGAGCTCGGCCTACGCCAACCACGTTAGCATTGGCGCCGTCAACCTCACATATCAACGCCTTAACAAACTCTGTGCCGATGTCGAGCGACAGTAAGTAAGGATCAGCTTCGGGAGTTTTGTGGGGAATTTTTTTGAGTAGTTTGAATGCCATATATAGTTATCCACCACTATTGTACCGCTTATGGTCAGTTCTGGTCAAAGTAGTTGTGCTGTTCTTGCGTAAAATATGTTATAGTGACGATGATCTGAAGTACTCCTTCGATAGCCAGCCCGAAAGGAAGCCAGCCATGATTGATTCAGAATGGGTGACAGACACCGGCAAACGCTGCCCCTCCCATCATGTCCTGATGAAGATCAAGTTCGACGCCCAGGACAAGCCATTGCTCACGCCTGGTGGTCGTGTGGTAGTGGGATGCACACACTGCGACCAGCAAGACAGCATCCCAATGAGTTCCGCTCGGAAAGACCCGTACCGCTGGTCGACCAATCACACCTGCGTGAGCTGCAAGGGCCCGGTAGATGCACTGCTCGACGGACCAAAAGGCAGCACCATCGCAGCACAAGAGGACCAAGCCAAAGTCCAGGCAGTTTGTCGCCGTTGCGGCACGCCACACAGCGTCCGGATGGTTGAGCTGCACGTCGACAACCAGTTTGAAGCCTGAGTGTGCAACACTGCACACTCAGGCTTCGGCCTACCCACTACAAGCACCCAGCTTGTTTTTTTATGCCAAGATTTATACACTTAACCCAGTTCGTTTACAACAAGGAGGCCGTCGTGCGGCTCACCCCTCCCAACATCGTCACGTTGATTCGACTCGTGCTGTTGCCCTTCTACCTCCAGGCGCTCTACACTGGGCTGTTCTACCCCGACACCAAACACTACCTTGTTGGCCTCAGCTGGTTTGCCTTCATGGCCTTTACCGACAAGCTCGACGGCTGGTTGGCACGTCTCAATGATGGCAAGTGGCAGAGTGCCTGGGGCGCCAAGTGGGATCCTCTGGCCGACAAGGCCATGTTCTGGTCGTCAATGGTGGTGATCATGCTCTGGATTGCTCATGATAGCGCCAGCTTCATGCCTCCGGCTCTCTTGGGGCCGCTCCTGTGTGGCCATCTGTACCTGGATATCGAATCGACTCGCCTGCGTTCGGTTGACGGTTCTGGTGCGAAGATGCTGGGCAAACTCAAGTTCTGCATGGATCTACTGGCTATCTGCTTGGCGATGACAGGAGCATGGGCACTACAACGGAATCCCGATGCGACGCCTCGTCCTGCATGGCTGGTCATCGGAGCCCTGGCGCTAGCCGTGGCACTTGCCACACGAAACATCTATGAACGGCGCCAAGTTCCGGCCGTAACCTGATACTTTGTGGCGGCCCGAGGTGCACTCGTTATGTGTACCTCGGGCCTTCCTGATTGCTTTATGAATCATCTAACTTTATAATAAGCCCACGTTCTCTGACAGAATACCCAACCTGGAGGAATCATGACTGCTCCCGATGATCGCAATAACCCCTGGGATCGCACGTGGGCGTGGCTCATGGCCTATCCCATCAAGTGGGTCCTGCCACACCGCGAAACCATGTGGGGCAAGAATGCCGCCAACTGCATCACTGTTGGTCGTGGCATCGTGACCACCATCCTGTTCATCGGCTTGATGGCTGCAGAGCCGACTCAGCGCAACGGCTGGCTACTCGTCCTGTTCTTCGCCCAGCTCAGTGATGGCGCCGATGGTGCACTCGCTCGAGGAACCCACACCACTAGCGAGACTGGCAGCATCCTGGATGGTGTCGTCGACAAATACAGCGCAGTTCTTTTGCTAGGTGGAATGTTCTACTGGATCTATCCAGCCCTGGATGGCGCTCAAGCCGCACTCTGCCTGGCGTGCATGGTGCTCATCGCTCTTGGCGAGTACCTGGCAATCCGCGCCAACAAGGATCGCATGGCGCTATACCGCAACATGCCCGGCGAGAAATTCTCGTCACGTCGCCCCGCGCAGATCAAGTTCGGGGCTTCGATGCTGATCTTGGGCGGTTGCTGGTTGATCACGGACCGCTCAACAGCAGCTACCACCTTCTTTTACGGACTCTTCTTCATCACGCTCCTCACCATCTGGAGCGCGCTGGATTACATGAACGATGTTCGAGAGCTGAGGCTGGGACGTGTTGGCTCATGAGCTACCGGGGGCGCATGCGACGCGCCTCCGGGCTCAGCCCCTTTATGAATTAACGAGATAAATGACGAAAAGAATTGCGCCGCCGCCCAGAAAGAATGTTAGAGCGGCAAGTTTTAGACTCTTGCCCGGTGCCACTTCGAACATTCTTAAGCGTCGACTCATACCAAGGCCGCCTTAATGCGACGGATGCCAGCCGATGATGATTCTTCTTTTAAGATCTTAAAGGTTTTGCCACCTTCAGCCAGCGCGCCGGTGTGCTCAACGTGCGGGCCACCACATAGCTCCCGACTATAAGGATTTTCTTCGTGTCCGATAGTGTACATCTTTACGATTTCGCCATACTTTTCGCCAAAGTGACCGCGAGCACCAAGTTGCTGAGCTTCTTTAAGGGGGAGTTCTCGCCAAGTAACGGGCACATCTTTCTTAATTTCATCATTAACGATTTTCTCGACTTCGTCCAACTGTTCGCGAGTAACTTTTTCTGGATTATTAAAGTCAAAGCGCAGGCGTTCGGCAGTAATATTACTCCCGCGCTGCTCAACGTGATCACCAAGCACATGACGCAGGGCGCGATACATCATATGCGTTGCAGTGTGATACTTGGTTGTAATTTCTGAATGATCAGCCAGACCACCTTTAAATTGGCCTTTTGTTGCGGTGCGACTTCGTTCACGTTGTTTTTCCAGCTCGGCCTCGTAATCTTTTTGCCAATTCTTATCGAGTTGAATCTCGTTCTCAGCAGCGTCATCAATGCTGAGCTCAGCTGGGAAGCCGTAGGTATCACTGAGCTTAAAGATAATTTCGCCAGTTAGTTTACCTTCTTTATCGGTCAGTTTTTTAAACTCGCGAAGACCGCGGCTCAAGGTATGCCGGAACGTTTTCTCTTCGTGCACCATAGCTTCTTGTATCTTCTTCATATTGGTTTCGACTTCCGGATAAAAGTCTTTGTACATGTCGATGATGACGGGGACGACTTGGTCGGCCAGATCTTGCTCAATGCCAAGTTCCAGACCGCGACGAATAGCGCGGCGCATCAAGCGACGCAGGACGTAGCCTTGCTCTTTGTTGCCCGGTAGCACACCATCGTTGATGAGGAAGACCGCCCCGCGCAAATGGTCGGCCACCACGCGCATACTATTGGTGTGTGAATCATAGTTTTTTCCACTGAGCTCTTCGAGCTTATCAATCACCGGTTGCATCAAGCTAATTTTAAAGACATCAGGTGTATCCATGGCGGCGGCAGCAATACGCTCCAGACCCCCGCCGTAATCAACATTTTGCTTAGGTAGCTTTTCGATACCATTCTCGGTCTTAATAAAGCCCATAAAGACACTGTTACCAAGTTCTATGTAACGACCGCAATCACAGTTTGGGTGGCAAAGCTCGCCGTACTTGGTGTCGTGTTGCACGCTCGGGAAAATGTAGAACATCTCGGTAGTCGGGCCACCAGGTTCGCCAACGGGCATTTCCCCAGGCGTGCCGGAACGACTCCACCAGTTCTTTTTACTATCATAAAAAAAGATACGGCCACCTTGATCGCCTAAGCGGCCACCATCGGCTTCGGAGCCAATATCAACTTGTTTGGCATCCACACCGGACTCCTCAAACAGCTTGGTCCAAATACTGGCAGCTTCGGTATCACGCTCAACCTTGGCCTGCTCATCACCAATATGGCAGGTAACAAAAATACGTTGTGGATCAAGTTTAATCTCCTTGGTCAGAAACTCCCAGAACCACGGAATTTGTTCTTGCTTAAAGTAGTCACCCAAGCTCCAATTACCGAGCATCTCAAAGAAGGTCGTATGGCGATTATCGCCAACTTCTTCAATGTCCTGACTACGCAAGCAGGTTTGACTGTCAACTAAGCGGGTGCCAGCCGGATGCTCTTCGCCAAGCAAGTAGGGCACGAGTGGCTGCATGCCGCTACCAGTAAACAACGTAGTTGGATCATTATCGGGCACGACTCGAGCACGATCAATAACCACATGCCCACGGGCCTTGAAAAAATCGAGATATTTTTGGCGGATTTCAGAAGCATTCATGCACTCTATTGTACACCAGATATATCTGTGGTTAAATACTCCCAAGCCTACCTTGACATCGGAGGAACCATGTCGCTCCCGCTTGCTTTGATCATTGCAGCCGCGGCCGTGGTCTGCCTGATCGGTGCGCAGTTTGCCAAATACACCATCTTGACCGTCATCTGTTACGACGCGCCTAAAGAAATATCAGTCCTCTCCAAGCATCATGGTATGCCAATCGCCAAGATCACCAAAGACGTGCGATTCTCGAAGATTTACGTAGCTGGCCTCCCGCCAAATTTTTGCCCACCCGGTAAAGAAGTGCTCTACTTGAAATGCACTATGCAGGGACGTGGGCTGAAGAGTCGCCGCCCATATGAACATCACATCATCTTGCGCTGTGACTTGCGCGATCGCATCATCCACGCCGCCAAACAAAAACATTCGTTCGAACTGAGCAAGCTGAAGGCAGAGATCTGAGCGGGGAGGGGTCTTCGGACCTCTCCCCTCACTCGACTTTATGAAATAAACCCACCGCCTAGGCAGATCTGATCATCATAAATGACGGCTGATTGCCCAGGTGTAATGGCGCGCTCATTTTTGCTCATTTTTACCTGATACCCAGATTCAGTTTTTACAAGTTTACAGTCAATAAGTTCGGCTCGATGACGGGTTCGCACTTGGTAGGTTTTATCTTCTTGAGGCTCATCATTAATCCAATTACAGTCTTCGATCTGGAAGGTATCTGATTCGAGGCTTAAATCATCTTTATTGTCCGTCACATAGACGGTATTTGTAGCCATATTTTTACCGATAACGTAGTAGGGCTTGCCACCGCCAATTCCTAGCCCATGGCGCTGACCAGTGGTATAGAATACTGCCCCGTCATGCTCGCCTAGTACTTCGCCTGTAGACTTGAGAACCGTTGGCCCTTTTTTGGTTGTTAAGTAGCTACTTAAAAATGGTTTCATACCCACCTCCCCCACAAAGCAAATGCCTTGTGAATCTGGTTTTTTGGCTGTGGGAAGATTAAATTTAGCTGCCAACTCACGTATTTGCGGCTTAGTATAATCGGCTACCGGGAAAAGCGTATCCTTAAGCACGTCGCCAGATATGCGATAGAGGAAGTAGGTCTGATCTTTATTATCATCAGTAGCACGTAATAGTTGGCCATTCTGGGTACGGGCATAATGACCAGTTGCAATCATATCGGCCCCATCAGCTTTAGCCGCCTCATAAAAGAGCTTAAACTTGATCTCTTGATTACACATCACATCTGGATTCGGTGTGCGTCCAGCCTGATACTCTTTAAGCATGTAATCGACCACCTGGGCTTTGTATTCCTTTTGGAAGTCAAAAACTTTTATCGGTATATCTAATTTGGCGGCCACCGCTTTAGCATCGGCCAAATCTTGCTTCCAGGGGCACGCTACCCCGCCAATATCTTGCGTCCAATTTTGCATATATACACCAATAACCCGATAACCTGCTTCTTTTAAAAGAGCTGCACTTACCGAGCTGTCGACACCGCCACTAAGACCAACGTAGACCGTTTTCATAGGTGGTAAGTATAACAGATTATATCTGTTGCGTCTATCGAGAAAGATTAAAAATTTATTAAAACGATTATGCCCATGGTTTGGAATGTATTTCCAAGCTGCTACAGTGTGACGGTTGCAAATCGCAACCCTTTTGAAAGACAGGAAGATACATGAAGAATCTGCTCGGTTTTTTGGTGCTGGCCGCCATCGCCATTGGCGTGATTTGGTATGAACAACAGCCACAAACAGTGACCATTCCCGTCAAGACCGATGATGTCGAATTCGATTACAGCACAACCACCCAGCCACCGACCACGACCATCGTTCGTCGAGCCGCCCACGTCGACTTTAGCCATCCCGACGTAACCTTTGAGGTGCAGGGCAAAAACGGTGATGATGTGGACTTGCGCGAAGTCATTGGCAAGCCACGCTCACTGGAATCGTTGCCGGCTGAGGCAGAGGCAACGCTACGCAGCTGCCCGGGCGTCAGCGACCGAGACATGGTAGTGCGCGTCGATACCGAGATCGAACTGAATTCATCACTGCCCGTGGAGGTTGACGTTGATTACCACGCCCTGGGTCAGCCGGCAGTCTTTGAGTTTGGTGACGGCACCACGTGCAGTGCTGGCAACACTCATTACAAGCTCGAGCCCGGCAAGCTTGGGCACCTGACGTACTGGGTGGCGCTGACCGGCGTGATCACGCCCGATCATCCGCAAGGCGACTTCCAGAACGTCAGCTGGGCACTTAGTGGTCTGACGCTGAGGTTGCCCAACCTGGAGGGTGCGGATTGGAAGTTGTACGGACCGCGGGTTGTTCGCTGTACCACCATCTTGGGCGAAGAAACCAAGATTTGGCTGGCCGGAACCATGCCGCAGATCTATGACGACTGCCAGGTAGCCAATTCCTGACCAAAAGCTCTTGGGGCCCAACGACGTGCCCCGGGAGCTTTTACTTATGACGAGCGCGGTTTACTGAGGTATAAAAAGATTATTTTCTGAAATTCACTCAACGTAAGATTTAAACTATAATTATTCTTCCACCAAGCACTGCGGCGCCAGTTTTTGTCACTGGTACTGTGATTAATGACCGTCACACCTTTACCAAGAGCGCGCTTAAACTCAATGCCGGCTCGACGCTGATGATACGGCGAGGTTACCAAAATCACACTGGTCATGCCCTTATCTTTGATAATGCGTGCTGTGTTCTGAGCATTCTCATAGGTATCTACACTGTCTTCTTCGATGAAAATATCTGAAGCTGGGACACCAGCCCTAACGGCAATCTGCTTCATGGCGGCAGCGTTGGATACGCTGGTTGGATCACTAGCAGCGCCACTTAAAATAAGTGTAGGGGCGTAGCCTTCATCATACAACTTTACAGCCTCAAGGGTCCGACTCGTGGTTTCGCCGCCACTAATAGCCACAATGGCGTCGGCCTTAACGAGTTTATCTTGAGGTGCTAAATAGTACGGCAAACCAACGAAGAGTAGCCCCACAAGGCCAACTACGATCGTTACAAAAATCAGTAACCCCACCAGGAATCGTTTCATTCATCTATTATACCCGAATTATGTGAGGTGACGCAGGGTTTTGATAATAATTTGTGCTGCCTCTGTAATGTCAGCTTCGGTAGTATTTTGACCAAGCGTAAAGCGCAAGCTGGCATTGGCCTCTGCGGACGTGCTGCCCAAGGCAAGGAGTACATGACTTGGCTCTTCGCTACCAATACTGCAAGCCGAGCCGGTACTGGCTTGAACACCAGCGTTATCTAAATACAAAACAGCTGATTCGCCGTCCAAACCCGGCACAGTGATATTTAAATTATGTGGCAAGCGATGTTTTTGATCGCCATTAACGACAATGTTAGGGATGGCCTCGATCAATTGGCTCTGGAGCTGATCACGCAACTGCTGGAGTCGATGCGCTTCATCCTTACGACTAGCCTGTACCAACTCCAGGGCTTTGGCAAAACCAACTGCAAATGCCACGTTCTCGGTACCGCTACGCATGCCGCGCTCCTGCCCCCCGCCGTAAATGAGTGGCTCAAGCTGAGTGCCGGTACGAATATATAAGATTCCTGATTGTTTTGGTCCGTACATCTTGCCACCATTTAAGGTGAGCAGATCAATGCCAAGACGAGAAACATGCAGGTCTAAGGCGGTGGCAGCTTGCGCGGCGTCGGTGTGTAAATACAGTGGCAGGCCAGATGTTCGCGCTTCGCGAATTTTAGCGATACCCTGGGCCAGCTCTTTGATTGGCAGAATGGTGCCGACTTCGTTATTAGCCATCATGACGCTCACTAGAACGGTTTCGTCAGTAATGCTATCCAAGACATCGGCCGGATCAACAATGCTGTGATCGTAGTGTTTTACCGTCTCTAATACGGCCTCGTGCTCAATCGTTGTTGTGACAATGTGACCGTTGGGGAATTTTCGCATCACGCCCTGAATCGCCAAGTTAATGCTTTCGGTAGCGCCAGCGGTAAAGGTAATTTCAGTCGGCTTAGCTCCCAGGGTGTTGGCGACACTTGCTCGGGCCGCTGTAAGAGCTTCGCGAGTGGTACGCGCGGCCGAGTATAGACTTGAGGGATTAGCAAACTCCTCCGTAAAAAATGGCTGCATGGCCTCCAATACCTGCGGCTCAACTGGCGTAGCCGCGGCGTAATCTAAATAAATACTCATGTCGTGATTCCTAATATAGTTTTAGCATTAGCGGTCGTAGCGTCACAAAAATCATCATAGTCTTCACCTCTCAGATCAGCCAGAAACTGTGCGATTTCTACTATATACGCAGGTTCGTTGGGGCGACCACGGTGTGATTTGGGTGCCAGCCACGGGCAATCGGTTTCGAGCACTATATGATTTAATGGAGTAGCTTTAACGGTCTCGAGTTGAGCCGAGTCTTTGGTGAACGTCATAATGCCATTATACGCAATATAAAACCCTCGCTCGACGGCTTGCTGCATTTCGCTTTGGGTGCCAGTAAAGCAATGAACGATGCCGCGCACACCCGGATACTGATCAATTACGTTAAAGAAATCGGCAAACGCATCACGCACATGCCAGACCATCGGTTTATCGAGACGGAGGGCTAGCTCTATTTGTTGTTTAAAGATATCTATTTGGATATCTTTGGGTGAATTATTGTAGTGGTAGTCTAGACCACACTCGCCAATAGCTAACGCCGTCGGATCTTCGGCGAGCTTAATAATGGTCGCTAGATCTTCGGTAGCTATTTCCCCTTTTTCGCCAGCGGCATCATGGGGATGTAAACCGACCGTGGCAAAGACATCGTTATGTTGCTTGGCTAACTCGATGGCTGCTACGGAACTTGGTACATCTACGCCAACAGCCATCATGCTCACCCTAGCTTGGCGCGCTCGACTTAAAACTTCGTCACGATTAGTCTGGTAATCGTCGAGCTGGATGTGGCTATGGGTGTCAATCAGCATTATTCAAACTAATTTTTTGATCGATACGCGGAAAGAGAATCCCGACCTCAGGATGCACGACGCCATCGGCAAAAGTTTGAGCAATTTTGACGGCGGCAGTTGGCAAGAATGGCAACAGCAACGTCGAGATTTGCAGTAAGTCACTGACAACGTGTTTAAGTACTTCGGCCAGATGTTCCGGATCTTCCTTGGCAAGCACCCAAGGTTTTTCTTCTTCGATGAGCTGGTTGAGACCCTTTACGCGCTCCCAAACATCTTCGAGCGCTCGATCAAAACGCAATGTCTGCATGGCCTCATGATAGCGACTTGTATCGTGAGCGTGGACCTCGACGGCACCGATTTTGCCATCCAAGTATTTAGTTATCATGGAGGCGGTACGTTGAACAAGATTGCCAAGCTCATTGGCTAGGTCGGCATTATACACGCTATGCAGACGATCAAAACTAAATTCGCCATCGGCGCCAAATGGAATATCACGAAGCAAGTAATATCGCAGCCCGTCCACTCCATAGATGTCGGTAATGACGCTTGGTGCCACGGCGTTACCCAGCGACTTAGAGATCTTTTGCTCGGCTACCGTAAAGAAGCCATGCGCAAAGACTTGTTGTGGCAACGGCAAACCAGCGCTCATAAGCATGGCCGGCCAAATAATGCAGTGGAATTTAATAATATCCTTACCGACTAAGTGCAAGCTGGCTGGCCACCACTGCTCGTAGCCAGCCTGTGGATAGCCGACTGCCGTCAAATAGTTAACAAGCGCGTCAGACCAAACGTAGACTACCTGCTTATCATCGCCCGGGAATGGAATTCCCCAACCGCGACTGGGACGGGAAAAGCTAATATCTTCGAGTCCGCGCTCAATAAAGGCCAAAACTTCGTTACGGCGACTAGCCGGCGCCACAAATTCTGGATGCTGGCGAATATGATCAAGCAATGGCTGTTGGTACTTACTCAGCTTAAAGAAATAATTTTCTTCACTGAGCCTCTCGGGCTCAGTATTGTGCAAAGGACACTTACCGTCAACTAAGTCGTCAGGTCGTTTAAACTCTTCACAACCGACGCAATACAACCCTTCGTAATTACTTTTATATAAATCGTCACTGGCTTTTACTTTTTCTAGGAAGGCATTCACCGCCGCATGATGCTCGGGCGAGGTGGTGCGAACAAAAGCATCGTAGCTAATGCCTAGGTCGTCCCAGGTCTTTTTCCATATGGCCGTCATCTGATCGGTATACGTCTGAGCATCGCCGCCGCCAGCCTTTTCGACGGCCTGCAAGGTTTTTTGTGAATTCTCGTCAGTACCGACGGTAAATACTACCTCATCACCTGCTTCGCGATAGTAACGCGCCAACACATCAGCCGCAATGGTCGAATAGGCGTGGCCAATATGCGGGGCGGCATTAATATAATAGATTGGGGTGGTAATGAGTTTTTTAGCCATGGGGATATCCTCTATTCATCCAGTATATCGCGTTTGCGATTATAATCGGTGTAAATCTTCTTGACGCGACTGGCGCGATGTTTTGAACGTAATCTTACCATGGCCAGTAACCACAGGGCAATGAGCACCAGTGCGGTGATCAACATGGGTGTGTACGATACACTAGCCGCCGAGCGCGCTATCACCTGAGATTTACCACCAATTATCCGCTGCAGTTCGACCGGTTCAGCCTTGTTCCAGCTTAACCCAAGCGCCGGACTCACAAAGGTCAGGTCTTGGCTAGGGGCCAAGCTGCCAAGGTCACTGCTTTGCTTACCAATTACTAATTTGTTGGCCGTACTGACCACTTGTGCCTGACCAATAACCTTTACTTTATCTACGGAGATGAATGGTGCGATGACGTAGCGTTTAACTTCGACACTGCCGCTTGGCGTAATGGAGCTACTAGCATTCGAAAAACTGAGTTGGGTGTTTTCGTACTGGTACCCCGTGTCATTACCACCCAGCATGACGGCCGCCGGAGCATTATCGCTCTTACCCCAGACAGCAAACGCATAATGGTCTAGATCAGAGCGGCCGAAATCATCAAACTTTTCGCCCCAAGTTGGATCAACCGTCATCCAGCCAATACCGGGCACATAAGCCTCTACCCAAGAGTGTAAACTGTCGGCCACGGCTGCCGAAGTCTTAATACTACCGGCGTAAGCATAGCCCACCACCATACGCGCCGGAATGCCCTGGCTGCGCAGCATGGCAATCATTAAGTCGGCATACTCCAAACAGACGGCATTACTTGGATTGGCTAAAGCTTTTGACGCACCTTGCCGGACATTAAATTTAATCTTGTCGTTGTTGTAGGTTAGTTTATTAATAACATAGTCGTAAACGGCATGAACGTTATCCACCACCTTGGCATCTGGCTTGACCACGCTCTTGGCGGCCGCAGTCACGGCTGCGTCAGTCGGCCAATAGTGAGTTGAACGGGTGTAATTGGCTACTAAATCTGCTGGTATATCCTTTTTTGTGCCTGATTTACCCAAGTTGTAATCACGATACCGAGCTTGACCCTCCAGATTAGCCACCACCGTGAGGCGCTGATATGGCCCCAGGGTATACTCGGCCAGTACATTACCGTCGGCATCCAGGCGAGTAGTTTTAGGCGCCGGATCTAGTTTTTTGATCAAAGTGGTTTGCGTGCTTAAGTCTGGCGGCAAGGTTACCGTAAACGTGCGCGGCACGGGGCTGTTATTGGTAAGCGGGGTGTTAAAGGTCAAATTATAAATCGTGCTATCGCCAAATACGAGTGCCAATGAATGATCGGCTACATCCTTGCCGCTAAATCTATATGTTTGGCGCTGGGCGTCTTTAAGCACCAAATTATCTTGAGATTTAGCAAAGTGCGGCGCACCAAAACTTTCGGGCACATCAACCAGCACACTATAACTGCCACGCTGCTCATTATTTGCCAGAGCTGGTACATACACGGTATGCGAACTTCCCTTGGTCTCAACCAAACCCAGGGTTTGATAACGAACCACAAACTGCCAACGCTGGCCACTACCGGCATTAACCCGAGAGAAGTTAATGGTTATCTCTTGGGTGGCGATGCCAAAGCCACTATTAGCATCATTTTTTGGTGCCACCGTAGTCGGGATCGACGTGCCATCACTGTAGGCCACATCCAAGTCAGTAATCTTATCCGAGGGAGTGGTAAGTTTTAACTCGGTCAGGTATTGTCGAGCTGTTTGATTGGTAACGGTGTAGACTTCCTCTACTTGAGTGGTGGTGTCATTCAGGGCTCGATAGGTCACCTTGGTGTCGTAGGTAAAAGCGCTATTAGCTGCTTGGGCGCGCCCAATAAGTGCCAGGCTTGCAACCACAAAACCTAGCGCAACAGCTATCATTACTGACTTTAGTAATCGTATGCGCATACCCTTTTATGATACCGCTTTTCGGGTTAGCTAAGCAATGAAAAGCGCGGTTGATGACCTACTTTGGCGGTAAAATCTTGATAGGTTCGCACCCACACAAGATCCGGATAATTTTCGTCATAATAAGCGACGCCGGCCTCCTCACTAGCTTCGAGCATGACCAGCTTATCAATCACGTATATGCCCTGAGTTTTGTAATGTTGGTATCGTTGTCCTGGACGAATCGGCAATGAATCAAGATTATGCTTAAGTTGGTCTCTAGAGCTGTGAGCCACTACAATTCATCTCCTTTAGATGTAACAGGCTGTACCATATTATTCTTGGACAATCGGGGGCGCTTGCGGCGATGCATAAGACCAGAAACAATACTCAAAACCAGTGCGGCTCCCAACAACACGATAATCCAAGCCACGTAATAGTGACCAGTGTCAGTCACCACAACGTTAGTATATGTTAAAAGAATGTCGCGCAACGCCGCGTCCAGGCTGCTACTGGACACTAACGACGAGACGAGGGTCGGGACCGCCAAGGTAGCAACATACAATCCGGCCAGAATAAGCGCTGCGATTAAAAAGACCGAGCGCACAGCACGAACCGGACTACGACGCGTAGCCAAAACCATTACTACCGACAGCGCCATGATTAGTAGAACTAGACTGGGCCATAATACTCGCTGTGTCGTCCGCAACACAGGTGCCATGCCCCCTATTTGGAGCGTATCTTGCGCAAAAACCGTTCCTGGCGGGATCTCGTAGCCGGCCTCTTTAACGGGCCTGGTAATTGGCCCCAAATCCATCTCGACCATGTCCGTTTTACCGTTATAGGCTTGGCTTAACGACTCATACAGTGACTGCAACGACAGCTTGACGCTTGAGGTCGAGACATTGGTGGCAAAAGTCTGTTTAGCAACCTCGGGATTTGGTAGCTTTTTAGAAGCATACTCCGGTAATGCCCGAGCAATTGCACTATGCGTGTCGGCGCGACGCGCGACCGACTCTAAATAGGCTGCCGTTCGTAAATTCCAGGCCAACTGCAGACTGGCAATAACCACCACCAACATAATAGCGGCCATTATGGTGGCAAATCGGTTCACACCCTTCACGATACGTATCCTTGCTTCATAGCCTCATCATACAATGACTCCCATTGACCAAGCGAGAGCTCTTGAGCCCGTGCTGTATCCAATAATCCAGCCTGACCGATGAGGTCAGCCGCCTGCTCAGTAGTAATCTGAAGACCGCCGGACAACGAGTTGCGCAACTGTTTACGCTTTTCGCCAAAGCCCGCTTTAATGAGCCGGAATAACTTTTGCGTATCGGCCGCAAAGGCTGGTTGCGACTTACGGACAATCTTAATAACCGTGGAGTCGACATTAGGGATTGGATAGAACTTATCACGAGCGACTTCGGCCACCAATTCAACATCCGCGTAGTATTGCACCGATAACGCCAAAATAGACATATTACCCGGCCGGGCAGCAATGCGCTCGGCAACTTCTTTTTGAATCAACAGCACTGAGGTAATGGGCGGATTAGCCGATTCCATAAGCAACCGAATAATTGGCGAGGTAATGTAATATGGCACATTAGCCACCACCTTATAATCGGCCGGCAGATCGTTAAGATTAAACTGCATAATGTCGGCTTCTGCAACTTGCACGTTTTGAGGCAATCGACGGCGCAACAACTCGGCCAACTTGGAGTCGGTCTCAACGGCCACGATCTGCGCACCGGTTTGGCTTAGCCTATCAGTCATGACGCCCAGGCCGGGCCCGACTTCTAATACGGTATCGTCAGGAGATATCTCGGCAGCCGCAATAATCGCCTCCACGCTATCCGCGTCGATCAAAAAGTGTTGTCCGAGGCCTTTATTGGCCTTAATACCCGCTAGCTGCATGGCGACTTTGAGGTTCTTGATGTCACTTAAATCCATGATCTAAGTATAGCAGCCTTGCCCGCTAGCCCAAATTGCGCAATCAGCTCAGTACTAAAATGTAATATCCTTGATGAATGACCCGCTCGGAACTTGTAGCAAGGTTTTTGGTGCAGAGCTTGTGCCTGGCTTGATAGACTTAACAACATTAATGGTGCCAGCCGCGGGAGTATCGTACCGCTTGCCAATAGCGTACACGATATACCCATCGCTCGACCAACCATACTCTCTAACCATAGTGGTTTTATCGGTGTTTGATGTAATTTTGGTTACTTTTTTTGTTCCAACATTCACGTAGTTCAAGTTTACGACCCCTGCCACTTCCTTAACGAAGAGCACCGAGGAGCTACCTGAAGACCAAGCTGAGCCAGCAATAAGCTTCGCATTAGATACGGTACTCGATCTACCAATATCTACCAACGTTCGAACACCACTGCCATCAGCATTCATAACATTAAGTCTTACCCAGTCATTAACACTGTATCCGGTGCTAGGATCAACAGCATTAGACTCTGTATAGTACGAGATTTTCCTATCATCTTTTGACCATGACGGGCAGTAACCATATCCAATGGCGCCAGTGGTTGCCAGAACCCTGCGCTCAGTTCCATCTAAGTTCACAGAGACGATCTTAGTATATGTATTAGATTTTTCTTCGGTATACAAGAGCTTCTTGCCACCTTTTTGAACCGTAAGGCATCGATATAAGTTACCATTGGACGGTACAATTGTCTTTTTATTAAATGTGTTTTTAATATTCATCACCCCAATAGAGCTATTAGGGTAGCCATCGGTGTAAGCTACACGTTCATTACCAGGCAACCAGGTTAAATCGCCAAGACCGGTGTAGCAGTTGTAAATATTAGGTACACAGGTAGTGCTTGATACCACCTTGCCATTACTCGAGCTTAGCGCATCAATCTTACTATTACCTTTCTTGGTAATCAACATAAGTTTATCGCGTGACAAGCTCAAAGTATCATCAGTAAAAGGTGCGCCATAGGACGTTGCTACTGATGTATCAGTGGCAATACGATGCACAATATCCTTTGACCCATTGGAGCCGGTTTGTGCAACTTTGATGTAGACATTATTTGGTCGTGTTGCTGCCTGACTTGCGACAACCACAACTACACCAATAAGTGCCAGGAGAGCGACCGCGACCAATCCCTGCTTTTCAGTTACGCCTTGCTTCTTTTTAGCTACTCGTACAGAGCGGCTGGTAGTTGCGCGTTTAACGTTGGTTTTTGGCTTAGCGGTGGCCATAATAAGTTCCTTTTAGTTTTAATACTTGCCTTCATTAAAACATAAGCTTTTTGGCTACGTCAACTTCTTGTTAGTGCCTAATATGAGTTGTAGCGAAGGAAGTGCGCCCAGGCAGCCGATGGTGTGCCGTAGCGACCCTTAATGTAGTCGAGTCCCCATTTAATCTGCCCGGCAGCCGATTTGTCTTTAATCTTGCTGCAAGGGTAAGCTTGCGGAATACCGCAGGCGCCACTGCCATTATTAACCGAATTTGGATTCCAGCCGGATTCCTTCATCCATAATTTGTACAGGGCATCCCAGTTGTCGCCCGTCCAGCCACGAGCGGCTGCCATATCGTACCCAAGTTGAATGGCGTCATTGGCGTACATAACCTTAGTGCCGACTACTTCGACACGCGCCACCGGCTGCGTAACCGTCTCGCTCTTAACTTCTTTGCGTTCGGCGACCTTACCATTGTTATACGTAACAATGTAAGTTACGCGGCGCAGACCATCACTACCCTCGGTCTTAATCTTGCTGTAGCCGCGCATTTGGGTATCGTCCGAAACTTTCTGGACGGGCTTTTCGATAACTTCGTCGCTGGTCTCGACATTTACACGTACCCGAGCCACTGCGATACGCATACCCGGCTGGAGCTTGGTATCGATGGATGGATTAACCTTATCGCTGGTACTGACATTAATATTATTATCTTTAAGGAGCTCGCCCACCGTTGAACCTTGAGTGCGCAACTCAACATCCTGGCCGTCAATGACGACAATAGCGGCGGTAGCCCGATTAATAACAATGTCCTGACCAACCGTGCCGGCCTCGGCCATGTTGGCTACGGGCTTGAGCTGTACGTCATCTTGTTCAAAAACTTCCACCCCAGCCTGCTGGGCAATGAGCCGTGGACTGCGAGCGGCACTACGAGTTAATACGGTTTTTTGACCATCCACTACGCGGTACGGCATGGCGGTGTAGACATTTACATTAAAATAGCCGTCCGGCACGGGAGTATCCAAGCCAGGCTCAACGACGTCACCGGCACCAAGCTGAATATCGGCCTTGCCCAGAGCATCACGAACCGTAGTCAGATCGGTATTAACAATCTTCTTTTCGCCCTGAGCATAAATGCTGACCACCTTGCGTCCGCTATCGGCCGAAGCATGGTTACTGAGTGGCCAGCGATCGGCAAACAGCCAACCGGCAACCAAGACCGAGAACGTTATTGCTATGTAGAAACGATGCCGGAAAATGCTGCGTAAAATAGTAATCCTCTTGGAGTTATGTCGACTATTTTGGCTTAGATTTTTCTTTTGCACCCTGCGCGCCAATATGCCGCGGTGTTGGTATTAATTATAGCGAACTGTAAGCGTGAGCACAATGCTTGTTTTGTCTACATTTTTTCATTGTATGGAAATGTGTCGTAAATGAAATATGCTCCCCATGACGGCTGACCAGGCTTAACTTTACCATTATTACAACGCCAAACCTTATTTCGCTTCCAAACATTCATATAAGGTTTTGTCCCTTGATACGTTATTGTAGGCACCTTCTTGTATTCACTGAGTGCAACAGTATTACAGCGCTTATCAGCATCTACGTTCGTGCCCTGCACTTTTACACCAGGCTCATCATTAGGCTTACTTTTTTTGGTGGTTTCAAGCTTAGCTTTTTCGGCAGCCAGACGCTGCAACTCGGCTTGATATTTCTTTTCTGCAGCAACATATTTTTTTGCTATGTCATTGACGCGGGCTTTTGCGCTGGCCGCATATGATTTGGCCGCGGTAGCTGCATTTTTAGCAACACGGTAACGAGCTGCAATTTGCTTCAAGCTATACGCACTGTTATTGCCAATATCTGTAGCATACTCGCCTAGGGCTTTGGCGTCTTCAAATAACTGCTTTGCACCCTCGGCTTTGGCCGCTGCTGCTGCAGCGCGCACAGATGCGGTACTCGAGGCGTTACTGGCGTTAGTTTGATTAGCAGCAATTGAATTCAGGTCAGCGGCAGACGGCGGATTTTTATCAGCCGACTTAGCAGCGGCATTAGACTGAGCTTTGGCGGTATCAAGAGCGGCTTTGGCGGCTTCCTTGTCACGCGTAGCTGGTTGAGAATAGTCTGTAAACATCTTTTCATAGCGCGCCTTTTGCTCTTTGGCGGCCGTCTGCTCTACTGCTACCGTTGGAGCGCTCGCAAAGAAGGCATTCCAGCTTGCTTGATTCTTGCGAATGGCTTCTCCAGATATAGCAAATTGAGCGACGACTTTTTGCCGGCTCCATTTATTGCTACCAGAAGCTTTTAAGCGACCAACCCACTGATCAACTTCTTTTTGTGCGGCCTGACGTTTAAGCATATTGGCATACAGCGCCTTAACAAAGGCCGTATCACTCCCCATTTTGTTCACTTGCTCGACGACAAGGCTGGTCTGCGTAACTTTAATACGATCACCGGCCAGTTGTTGCGTCCAATATTTATAGCCACCCGAGTCCGGGGTGCGGCCGTAGAGCCCGCTGTAAAGTCGGTAGACCATGGCTTCGGCGCTGGTGTTCTTACAGTCTTGAACAGCTTTTTCGGAAGTTTTGCCATTAGCCGCTACGCAGTATTTGCTGGCGGCATATTGATACTTAGGAGTGCCGCTAGCTTGCGAGGCAACAACGGCTACTACGCCAATGAGGGCAAGGACCCCAGCAATGGCTAAGCCCTGAAGCTTACTGATGCCACGACGTTTTTTGGCAACACGAACTGAGCTAGCTTTGCGCTTTACGTTAGTTTTGGGCTTTTTAGTGGGCATATTCAATTTTCCTTTTATTTTGTACGGATTTGCCTTAATTAAAGCATAGGCTTTTTGGCTACGTCAAGTTTTTGTTATCGGTGCAAAGGCCAGACTAAGCTTCTTTGCGCCGACGCCACGAAAAGTGGCCACGATTTCATCACCATCGACCTGGCTAACAATGCCGCGCCCAAACTTGGCATGCTCGATTTCGTCACCAGGTTCAAGCTCAAGATGCACGAAGGTTGGCTCGCGTAGCTGACCAAAGCTACTTGGCGATTCCGGCGCACCATCACTCAATAACTCACTCGGCACATCAAGGATAAATCTTGATGGCGGATTGTGCTGCGTTGTTCCATAAATAAGGCGCGAGCTGGCATGCAGCAGCGTCAATTGCTCACGTGCTCGGGTCATCCCTACATAACAAAGCCGTCGCTCTTCCTCGAGCTCAGATTGGCTAAACTGCGTACGACTATGGGGGAATATCCCCTCTTCCATGCCCGGCATAAAGACTACGGGGAACTCCAGACCCTTGGCGGCGTGCAGGGTCATAAGCGTTACGGCATCGGTTTCGGTGCTGTAATTATCGATATCGGCGATCAGGGCGATTTCTTCTAAAAAGCCCGCCAAACCAACGGTATCAAACTGCTGGGCCACACTAATTAATTCTTTAACATTTTCGATGCGGTCCTCGGCCTGAATACTGCGATCATCAAGAAAATCGAGATAGCCTGATTTTTTGAGCATCAGCTCCACCAGCTCGCTAATAGTCTTTTGCTCACTTGCAATACGCAAACTGGCAATAAGGTGCGCAAAACTCGCCAGCGAGACCTGAGCGCGACCGGTCAGACCCGGAATATCGTTGGCGCGAGCAGCCGCCTCCATAATGCCGATGGCTTCTTGACGACTAAAATCTGCCAGGCGCTCCAAGCTTTTAGTACCAAGGCCGCGAGCCGGCACGTTAACCACCCGCTCAAAGCTAATTCGATCGTCGGGCTGATAAATAAGTCGAAGATAGGCCAGGGCGTCTTTAATTTCTTTACGTTCGTAAAAGCGCGTGCCACCTATAATCTTGTAGGGCATGCGGGCACGCAAAAAGGCCTCTTCTAGCGAGCGGCTTTGAGCATTCGTCCTATATAATACGGCGCAATCGCGGAAGTTTCGTCCGTTACGGCGAGCCTCGTCGATGTCGCGGATAATCAGTTCTCCCTCATGCAGCTCGTTAAAGGCCTGGCGCACCACCACTTTGGCGCCGTGATCATTATCGGTCCACAGCTGCTTATCGCTGCGGACTTCGTTCTTAGAGATAACACTGTGGGCGGCATCCAGAATGGTTTTGGTGCTACGGTAGTTTTGCTCCAGCTTAATAACCTGAGTTTCGGGATAATCTTTTTCGAAGTTTAGGATATTCTGAAAATTCGCGCCTCTCCAGCTATAGATAGAGTTATGGACAACCACATTATTTGCAACGTAATTATGTACTTTTTCGATATCGAGATCATACACATCACCTTTGTATGGCCTTCGTGTAACAGCAACCACCAAATCATCGACGATACCACCATTATCATGCACCGGTAGCGTCATACCTGTATGGATCTGGCTTGATGGCAGGTACATATATTTGTTTTCTGTCATGTAGGCATATTTATATATCTGATAATTTGGCCTGCTCACGTCGTTAACTTTTTGCACTAGTTGTTCGAGCTTGCCATAATCCAAATTATGCATCTCACCCCGATAGGTGCCAGCTCGGCCCCTTCTTGTGGCAATACCAAGCTTGTTGAGCACCATCATATCCTTTCGATCAGACGTATTGATAGAAAGTCGGCTAGCCGACCATGGACTGCTTGCCGAAAAGCGTCTATCGCCAAAGAGAACCATATTAAAAACTAGGCGTTTTTGCTTATTTCGCGTCGTAGCCTGAGGCACAAAATGAGGATAATCTGGATGAATACCCAAATCAGCCATGAGCTTACTGGCTCGAGCATCGGTATCGAGCTGGCTATGCAACATATCGAGCTGCTTCTGGCTCATGCGATTAGCCTTTGCCGCCCCAACCCGAAATCGTGCCGCAGGAATACCATATTTATAAGAATAGAGTGCTTCGTGGTACTGGGCGTCCGATCGACTGTCGCAAATCGCCAAAACCCACATCTTATCGGCTCGCTCCTGATTAGCGCGGATACGTAACCCTACATCATGTCGCTTGCCATCGAATCGGCTACCTTGCGTAATGCCAACGCGATACCCCGTACCTTCAACATACATAAGGTATACAAAATAAGCATCTGTGGCCGTCCAGCGCGCAAACATAATATGATTAGGCGTGACACTGAGCTCTTTGCCGGAAGCAGTAACAATATGCACAAGATCACCCTCGTAAGCGAACTTTCTGTTTTTGACCACATTAAATGTCGTCGTCTTTCCATAACCGGCAGCAGATCGTATCACCTGGCCTGGCTTAATCCCCTGGATCTCTTGCAGCCCGTCTGACGTGGTAATTTTTGTGCCCTCAGGAAAACATTGCCAGTCATCACCGACCACGCAGATGTTATGATGCTCGGCCGCCAACAACTTAGTAAGCTGATACTGCGCGCCGTTGGTATCCTGATACTCATCGATCATAATATAGCGAAATTGCTGCTGATACTTTTTAAGGATATCAGGGTAATTGCGCAACATCTTAACGGTCTCAAAAATAAGATCATCAAAGTCAAAAGCAGCCGCTTCTTTAAGCAGGCGTTGATAGGCCGGATACACCTTGGCAGCTACCTGGCCGGCTTGCCCACTGGCCAAATCGGCATAGCTCTTGGGGCCAATCAACTCGTTCTTAGCCGAACTTATAAGGCCCTGAATCATCCGCGGAGCGAACTCTTTTTCGCTCACCCCCAGCCCGCGCATGGCTTGCTTAATGGCGCTCAAACTATCTTGTGAATCAAAGATCACAAAATTGGCAGGCAGCTTGGCCTCGGCGGCTTCGCGCTTAAGGAGGCGCACACAAATCGAGTGGAAGGTGCCCATAAACGGCAAGAAGCTGCGATTAGCTGGATTTTGGCCAAGCAGCTGCAAAACTCGACTGCGCATTTCGCCAGCCGCCTTATTAGTAAAGGTCACCGCCAAAATATCGGTTGGTGATACCTGCTTTTGCGCTACTAAGTACGCGATCCGATGCGTCAGAGCCTTGGTTTTGCCGCTGCCGGCACCGGCCAACATTAATACCGGGCCATCAACGGCCTCAACGGCCGCGCGCTGTGGTTCATTCAATTCGTGTAGCAAATCCATATACCTATTGTACCGTCCCCATTCCTACTTAGATATTGTAATTATTACTGGCAACCACGGCAGATATGGCCTATTGTTTATAAATTGAACGTTTCACCTAAATGTAAAATAAAACCTTCAAATCTATAGATATACAAATGTAATTTTACGTTTTGGTAAAATAATTGTTTTTAAAGACAGTCCCACGCCTTAGGCGGTATTCTTAATAATGGTCGTAAATTCATAAGCGTCCAAGCTGGCTGCTCCGACCAACAAACCATTCACATTTGTGAGATTAATATAGGCTTGATAATTACTACTATTTACGCTGCCGCCATATAAAACGCGAGCCTTTTCGGCAGCCCGACCGTAACGCGATTGCAAGAACAATCGAATATGACCAACCATTTTTTCGACATCACGCGGAGCCGCCACAGCACCATGTCCGTCGCCCGAGCTTATGGCCCAAACCGGCTCGTAAGCCACTACAATCTGATCAAGCTCGTCGGCGGTAACATTTTTAAAGGCTGATTCGAGCTGGTCATGAACATGACGAGCCGCATGGCCATGCTGTTTATCCACCAGCCGATCGCCCACACAAATAATGGGCTGCAAACCAGCCTGCAGCGCCCGCACTACCTTGGCAGCCACTTGTTTGTCGGTCTCGTGTTGTGCTCGACGCTCAGAATGCCCAATAATCGCAAAGCTAGCGACCTGGGCGGCGATACTAGCTGGCAACTCCCCGGTGTGCGTACCGACTTCGTACCGCGAAATATCTTGCACCCCAAAATCCACATAAAGCGACCCCAGCCCATGGCGCAGGAGCGTCGTATAAATCGCCGGCGGGCACATAACCACTTGTGATTCCGGATGGTTTTTAGCTGCCACATTAGTAGCCTCGGCTAATTTAATAGCCTGACTAAGTGTTGTATTAGCCTTCCAATTGGCGACCACTAATTTTTGATTGTTAAGTGGGTACTTAACAATGTTTTTTGTCTCCGCTACCGGCTCGTCTTTTCCAGAAAGAGCCACCAAACCTGGTAAATCCTTACCAGCCAGTAACTCCAATGCCGCGCCGCCACCAGTACTAATAAAACTAAACTTTTTATGTAATCCAGCCTTATCGAGCACGTCGGCAGTGTCGCCACCACCAATCACGCTATAAGCTTTGCTGGCCACAATACCTCGAGCCAGTCGCAACGTGCCCTTAGCAAATTCCGGAATTTCATCGACGCCCAGCGGCCCGTTCCAAAGTACCGTTCCGCCATTTTTAATACTATCCAGCGCCACTTTAATGGTTTTGGGCCCAATGTCCACGATGATATCATCAGCCGCTATATCCGACAGATTAATCGTCTGTGACGCGGCACCATCTTCGACCCGTTTAGCGACGACAACATCGGTCGGCAAGATTACCCGCACATTATTGCGTCGAGCCTTAGCCAACAAACGTTTGGCCTCAGATAATTCCTCGTCCTCATATTTACTGGCGCCAATGGCAATCCCCTGACTGGCTAGAAAGGTATTAGCCATGACACCACCCACAAATAACGCGTTGGCTTTTTGTATAAGTTGCTCTAACAGGTCAATCTTATCGGCCACCTTTAAACCGCCGACCACGGCCAACAGTGGCTCCTCTGGCTTATCAAGAACATCATGAAGTGCCGTGACCTCTTGTTGCACCAGCAAGCCAGCAGCGCTTGGCAGCAAGTCCGGCACACCAACAATTGAGGCGTGGGCGCGATGGATAACCGCAAAGGCATCATCCACATACACATCGGCTAAGCCGGCAAGCTCTCGAGCCAATGCCGAGTCATTAGCTTCTTCGCGAGGATCAAAACGGAGGTTTTCCAGCATAACAATGTCGTCGTCGGAGTCTTTGGCGGCCTGAATCGTCTTGGCAAAACTGATTTTTTTACGTAGCAAGTCGGTGAGGCGCTTAGCCGCTGGGCGCAGACTAAATTCCTCGGCCACCTTACCATCCGGTCGGCCTAAATGACTAATGATGATGATGCGGCAGTGTTTGGCGAGCAAGTATTGAATGGTTGGCAGTGAAGCCCGAATACGAAAGTCGTCGTGCACCACCCCATCTTGTATAGGCACGTTATAATCGGTGCGTAGTATTACCGTCTTACCCTGCACATCAAGCTGATCAAGCACCCTCATGCCGCTCATTATGCAACCTCGTGAATACGAATCGTGTCGGTCAGACTACCGTGCTCCGGACTAAACCCATATACCAAGACTGCTTTGTCGCCGGGTGCAATACGTTTTTCTTTTGCCAGTAATCCCAAGGCTTCGCTGGCGGCGAGCTTAGTATTTTTAATGTAATAACTGCGGCAGCCATAAATAATGGCCAGCTTTTGAGCCACCCGATGATCAGTAGTTGCTACGATAATTGGCACCTTAGGACGCATGTCGCTCAAGTTGAGCGCCGTGGCACCAGAACGCGTTTCGGATACAATCATTTTAGCGCCGAGCTGATGCGCCAAATTAACAGCCGCTGCCGAGAGCGGCGCACGATTAGCAACCTCTTCCTGATCAGCATACACCGCCGTAACCGGCATATTGTCTTCGGTATAACTGATTACTCGCTTCATCGTTTTAACGGCCTGAACCGGATATTTGCCATTATTGGTTTCGTCGCTCAGCATCACGCAATCCACGCCAGTAATGACGGCGGTAGCTACGTCACTCACTTCGGCGCGAGTCGGCGATGGCGAATCGACCATACTGGCCAGCATCTGGGTGGCAATAATCACGAACTTGCGATACTTACGAGTGAGCCCGGTGATCTTGCGCTGCATAACCGGCACGACTTCGGCACCGGCCTCAATCGCCAAATCCCCACGGGCCACCATTACGCCATCGGCAGCTTGTACGATCTCATCAATATACTTGAGCGCCATGGGCGTTTCGATCTTAGCGATAATCTGCATGTCGGTATCCAGCTTTTTGAGGAATTTACGCAATCGATGAATATCCGAGGCTCGCTGCACAAAACTCAGTGCCACGTAATCACACTGCTGGCTGGCGGCGTATTTTACATCGGCCAAATCTTTGGTGGTTATAATATCACCGGCCATATCGGTATCGGGCAAGTTAATGCCCTTGCGGCTGGTAATTGTGCCGCCCACCAAGACTTGTGCCGTCACAATCCCATCACGAATATGAGTAACCTTGGTCTGCAACTTTCCGTCCCAAAGATAGATGGTTTCGCCAATCTTAACTTTTTTACTGAGGTCATATTGTACCGGCAAGATACCAGTTTTTTCATAATCGGCTCTAAAACCAAACCGTACGTCCTGCCCAAACTTGAGCTCAACGCCCTCTGGCGGCAAGTCGCCAAGACGAATTTTGGGCCCCTGTAGATCGGCAATAATGGCCACTGGCTTGTTGAGCTTCTTGCTCACCTCGCGAGTCCACACGATTCGGCGACCTTGTTCGTCGTGCGTGCCGTGCGAAAAGTTTAAGCGTACGCCATTAGCACCGCTGGCAATAAGTTGCTCAACGATTTTGGGGCTGTCACTGGCAGGGCCAAGACTAGCAATAACTTTGGTTTGTTTAAATGGGCCTTTGCTCACCTATACATTGTAACAAACACAACGATAGCCTGCCAAGTGACTTACAGGTGTTATCGGCTCTTTTTGGCAGAATTCTTAGCAATGGGCAATTGAATGGTAACTGTTGTGCCGGTTCCCTCGTGCGACGAGAGGGCAATGGTACCCCCCATGATTTCGATGCACAGCCGACTAATATACAGACTCAAGCCTTGGCCCTGACGGTTAAAGGTCATAACGCCATCGGTGCGCGAAAAGGGCTGGAATAATTCGGGCAATTTATCGGCGGCGATGCCAGCGCCATTGTCGGTAAAGGCAAAGGTCACCTTGCCGCGATGTACTTGATACGAAATATCCATGAGGCCACCTTGCACTGGCATAAACTTGGCAGCGTTATCGATAACGGCAGTAAAGACCTCGTGAAGCATCCCGGCATCACCCTCAACCATAACGTCACGCGGACCGTACACTTGCAGCGCGGCGCCCATGTCCATAAACGTTTGCTGATAGCTAGCGGCTGCCTCATCGAGGAGTTGCGATGCATTAATACGCGTGGTACTGGTGAGCGCCATGTTGGCCTCAAGCTTACTAATCGTGTCGAGGCGCTTGAGGAGATTGTGCAATTCTGCAGTCTTTTTTTTGAGCGGCCCAACGTGCTTATCGTTGGGGTCGAGGTTGGCAATGGCCTCCTCAAAGGTCTTGAGTTTGACACTCAGTTTACTACTCGCGCCGTAAATAAATGCGGAGCGCTTGCGTAGCAGGGCGGCTTCTTTTTCGGCATTCTCGCGCGCGACCATCAGTTCGTGTCTGGTGCGCCGAAAACGACGAATAACCACCCAGAGCAAAGAAATAATGACAGCAACTATCAAAGCCTGGATGAGCAAGTTCACAGTATTGGGCTTAAGTGCACCAGCAACTACGACCAGCCAGGTAAAACCAAGACTGGCCACAACTGCCAAAACAACAGCGACTCGCACGTATAGCTGACTAACGGGGGTAGTGGGCGTAGAATTCATACCTTCCTCTTCTTGGATAAGTATACAGGAATCCACTTATGGTTTGTAGGGTATAAAACGACGTATACACGCAAATCCGCCCACCCCTCCAGGCGAACGGATCGCCTAGACGGATGAGCGGTATGCCGGGGTCGATCAGACCCAGGCGGGGGTGATGGTGACCATGAAGCTCTGGCCGTCGTCGGTGCGCGAGGTCACGAGGCGGTAGCCGATCAGGTCGATGCGCGAATCGACGCTGTAGACCGCCTCCAGCGGGCGGGTGGCGAGCTGGCGCTTGCCGGAATGGTCGAGACCGTCGATCCACAGCCGGGCCATCGTGATGGCCTGCTTGAGGCTCGACACCTGGCTCCAGTCCGCCTCGATGCCGCGGATCTCCAGGCCGTCACCGACCGGAGCGATGTGGAAGCCGAGGTCATCCTGATGGACCTCGATGGCATCGGTCTTGCCGAACAGGATGCTGGCACCGAACTCGATGTCCTCGATGTGCTCGCTGGAGATGCTCACCAGACGGCGAGCAAGGCGAGCGGGGGCTGCAGTGATCATGGGGTACTCCCAGTTTGTGAGTCGCTACTTATTGGCGACTCGGGCTAACGCATATTATCATAAATACAATAAAAAGTCAATCTGTGAATCGCACGATACCGAGTTGGAACCAAATCAAGAGAGGGCCAATTAGTTGTCTTGGTATTCTATCCGGTACTTCTTTATTCTTACTTCCACTACACTATAGAATCAATTGACTCACGAACCTGATAGGTTTAGAATGTCCCCAAGTAGCCAAATTGGCTACTCCCCTGCCTCAAGGAGGCTCCATGGACACGGATAGTACCTGGCGACTGAAGTTCCGTCGCATCCTGCTCGTATGTGAGGGAGGTGCCCCCCAGCCCATGCTGCAACTCTTGAGGGAATACGCCAATGACGTCACCCTTCTCGATCTGCAGAACTACTTCGGCATGGACTACCTCCAGCTTCCCGCGGACTGCCTGGTGGTCGACAGCCACATCGAGGACTTTGCGGGTGTGGGCATGGCCGTGAGGACAGCTGATTCGAGGCTGCTTCCGGCGCTGATCCTGCACGACGATCGTCCTGGATGGGATGTGGGGTGCATCGCTGGGCCGAGCTGGGTGCCCTTCGCCCCCGACACCTACCTGGATGACGTCCGCGTATTCCTGGACGAGGTCCAGCCCGTCGACTACCAAGACCTCGATCTACGGCACCCCTGGTTGATGCAGCCATGGACGCTGACGATGGCTCAGGTCGAACAGGCTCATGCCCTCGGCTCCTCACCGATGTACTGAGCAGCAAGAAGATGAGGGTGCGATAGACTGAAATAGGATCTATCGGCCCTGTGACCCAAGGATTAACTTCCTTGGGTCCTTATCATTTATAAATGTAAATAAAGACTTTGCAAAGGCATAAAATATTGGTGATCTACGAGGTTACGAATTGGAACCAAATCAAGAGGGAGTTACTATCCTGGTATAAGGTTTTATCTGAAAATGAGGTATCAGTAACTACCGAGGTGTAGCGGAACCTAGCTCACCTTGATTGCATGAACATTCAGCCACTCAAGGTTACGATTATCTATATTGGCATCTTGCTCATTGTAGTAGTTCGACTCAACAACCTTAAATCCACTGCTTTCAAGCATGGGCTGCAGCGTCTCAATTAGTTTATTGTTATAAAAACGTTCATCATCACTAGTAAAGTCCTCCAACTCAGCCCCCGACCCATTCCCTTTCTTAAACGAGACAAATAGCACACCTCCTGTTTTTAGTACTCGCCCAAGCTCATGTAACGCTTTATTGATGTCATCATCCTTAAGGTGCAGAAGTGTTGCATGACACCATATCCCATCGAAAGTGTCGTCTTCCATTGGGAGAGTTCGAATGTCGGCCTGCTGAATAGCTAATTCTGGATAAAGTTCATGAGCACGCTTTATAAATGCAGATGACAAATCGATGCCAGCCACATTAAAGCCTTTACTGGCAAAGATTGATGCGTCGCGACCATATGCGCAACCAGCATCGAGCACAGAAGCACCTACTGAAAGACTTTTTATAAAAGTATTTAGTTCGCTGGTTGGAGATGTATCTTTAGTACGCTCTTCATACTTAGAGGGGTTTGAGTCATAGGCAGCAATTGTTGTTTTGAGATATTCTTCCATACAAAAAGTATAGCAAACCGCCCTTTCTTACAGATAGGGTTCCAAAACATACATGGGTTCCTGGTTTTTACAGCAAAATAAAGGCTTTGTAAAGGCATAAAATATTGGTGAACTACGAGGTTACGAATTGGAACCAAATCAAGAGGGAGCTACTGGGATGTAGTGGAATCATGGACCGTTAAAGCCTTATGTCACTCCGCTCAATACCCAGGTGCTCACGAAGATATTGATATATCCCCTCTGTATCGTCTCGCGGAAAGTGAGCAACAACTTCGTCTGGGCTAATATAATCAGGAACCAGGTATTCGTCCTCTTCCATCCCAAAAAAGTTACCCGTACTACTATCAATAACTGAATCAAGCGGAATTTTAAGAATATACACTTCACCTTTACTCTGCTCTTCAGCTGTCGGCTGGTTGCCCGTACCAGTTCGCGCTGATTCAATGCTCGTCGTAGTAGACACAAATGAGGAGCCGCCCCGAGCACTTTGCATATAGGCTAGCTGATCAGCTACTGTTTTTCGCTCAGCATCCCTACGCAGATAAGTATCTTGCCCATATAGGGCATAACCGACTTCCTGAGGCGTATGGATATCTTCACTGAGCTGCTCCGTATTTTTGCCTGCGTACCCGTAGGTTCGTGAGTAGAAACCTTTATCAGCTTGTCCGGGATTATCTCCTCGCATCAAATAGACAAATCCATCCTTTATAAACTTCTCATCGATGCGAACAACCCGCTCACCAAGATCTAAGTTATCAAGCTTGGATCGTTCAGGAT
>CAZPDI010000005.1:0-26478 GCA_964585425.1 uncultured Candidatus Saccharibacteria bacterium
GGCTTACCCTGCTCAAGGTATTGGCAAAGGACCATTTTGCGGATCATGGCTGGCATAACATGTGACTTCTCGAGATCAAAGTTATCGTTAACGCCGTAGAGGTTGGTGGGCATTACTGATAAGTAATTTGTGCCGTATTGGATGTTATAACCTTCGATCGTTTTAATACCAGCAATCTTGGCCAGTGCATACGGTTCATTAGTGTATTCAAGATCACTGGTGAGTAAAACATCCTCAGTCATTGGCTGCGGGGCAAGCTTTGGATAGATACAACTGCTACCAAGGAATAATAACTTGATTACGCCATTCTTATAGCTACTCTCAATAATGTTGTTTTGTATCTTAAGATTCTCAATAATAAAATCGGCGCGATAGGTGTTGTTGGCAACGATTCCGCCCACTTTAGCAGCTGCTAAAAATACGTATTCTGGCTTCTCGACAGCAAAAAATTCTTCCACATCAGCTTGATAAGTTAAATCGAGCTCTTCACGTGTTCGACCAATAATATTCGTGTATCCTTGGGTCTCAAGTGAGCGCTGAATTGCGCTACCGACTAACCCCTTATGACCTGCAATATATATCTTAGCGTCTTTGTTCATTCCTTTAATTCTAGCAGATCTACCCGAGAGTTTATAGGGTAATATTTAGATTTTGCCTGCTGTCCTAGAGTTCCAAACTGGACGGTTTTGAGCATCATACAGTACGAGATTACCATCATCCTGGACTACGAGTGTGACATTACCTCTGCCATTGGTCCATGACGCCCAATAGTAGGTAGCCGGCCCATACAGAACCATGTTGCCATCTGTTTGTACCGAAAGTCGATTAGCCGGCTTACCATTTGTCCCGGTCCACCAAATTGGTCTATTTGGTGAATACAACACAAGGTTGCCATCTGTTTGCATGATTAGACGATAACGGCCATCCTGAGACACTACCTGTTGACCGGCCATCAGATTCTGCCCAGCCTGCAAGATATTAGATGGCTGAGCGCCTAAACTTATTGCCTTACTTATAACTGGTCCAAACCATTGGTACCCCTCCGAAACAAGTTTAAATGACTCGTTATACGAACCTGATGAGGGGGCACGCATATTAAAGCTAAAGCTGGCGTTTTGCCCCGGCGCAACCGATGCTTCATTCATTCTGGCGGGTCGATTTGCCCCCAACCACCCATCAGTAACGAACGCGCTGGAACGATCATTTGGATTGGTCGTACCTAGGTTCACGGGATTAGCACCGTCTTTGTACCACGTAACATTACTATCATTACGCACCGTTATTACGCTAGCAGCCGTACTGTTTGCAGTCATACTTGATGGCATGGTGTTAGATATGAGAGTGGCATTCATGCTGGCGGTGCTAATTGTTCCACCAAAGTACAGACCAGGATCATTCATCCAGGCAGCTCCCTCTGCTACCAAATTAAAGTATTCCTGATAGGGACCAGGGGCTGCTGGCGCCTGAACCGTGAAGGTAAAAGTACCTACTGCTCCCGGTACAACTGATGCTTCATTTAACGTTGCGGCTCGATTACACCCACAGAAGTTGCTTCTGCGATCATTTGATCGTGATGTACCCAAGCGAATTGGGTTGGCACCCGTGTTACTCCAAGTAGCTGTGCCGGTATTCCTGGCCGACACAGTCCAGGTTGCTTTTTGTGTAGCAATCAGATTTGCCGAGGGGGAACTAGTTTGGCCTACGTACTGCCAAGCATAGGCAGCGGCCGTAGTACTACCAAACCAGTCATTAAACAAACGCCAGAAGTTGCGGTTGCCGTACGAGCTACAACCGTCGCCAGTGCCGTAAAGGTTGTTTAATGCGGCGGCATTTGGTACGTAGGGAGTGTAGTTATACAACCCGGCCGTGGCTTGATTTTGGATATAAACCGTTTGCGCGCCGCAAGCCCCATTAGGATGATAGCCAATATTATTATTACGACCGGCTCGGTAATTGTACTCACTCGGGTAGGTGGCGTAACGGCGGAACTGGAAGGCAGCTTTATTCACCTGGTTGTAGAAACCATAGAAGCTACTATTGCAGTTCGCTGTATTATTAGGACCACTATCTGGGCAACCATACCCAGTTGCCGTACGATATTGATTTTCCCATGGCCAGTTGTCGGTAATCAGTGAGCTCTCTTTTTGTATCAATACAATCAGAGCTTTAGGGCTTATGTTGTAGGCCTGAGCGGCGTCATAAATAATCTCGGCGCCTGTTCTGCTACCTGGTGGGTTATAAGTTGGGCGACCAATATTGTTTTCTTTGGTAGAGGTATTCTCACGATACTGATACAAGCAGGTCCACGGTGGTTGGTAGCGGCTATCAGTGGTTGGTCGATTGGTATCGCAAGGACCCGATTTGGCGTAGAGGAAGTTTTGGATATCATTAACCGACATGGCGTCTTTATTAAAGAAGACACTGTCATCAATGATGCGGCCGGGGTTGAAGTCGCTACCGCTTAAAGCGTGAGCCTTTGGAGCCGTAAGCGATACGGCGCCCAGTCCGGCGACCACAAGAGCAAAAACTAGGAGGAGTTTCTTAAGCTTTGTCATTGCATGGTCACCTTCTGTACCACCGGGCTAGACGTTACCGTGCCCGACTTGGCAGTAAAGCTCAAGGTCCATGATCCGGCGACCAGCTCGCCACCAGGAACATTGATTGAGCAACTTGAATAGCTGTTCTGAATGGTCAAATTAGCAGATTTGGTAAGTTTTTGACCATTTGGACCCGTAAGATTCAGGGTACATGTGCCACTAGTAGCACCAGTAATTGTTGACCGGAATTCGATCCCCTCAGACAATGGTAAAGTATCGCCATTAACAGGGCGATTCACCACCACGCTAAGATTTGACGAGGTGGTAGCTGCGGCAGTAGTCGTCGTATCGCCACTGGCATCAGTATTGTCGGTCGGCTTGTTAAGGTCATCTGCCTTAGCTACCTCGGTGGATGTCTTTGCAGTGTCTTTGCTTGCAACCGTTGCTTTTTTAGAGGATCGATTAGCCGCAACATACCAAGCACCAAAAATAACCACCACAACGATGGCTGCTATCAGGGCGATTCGACTGCGTTTGGTTTTTGATTTTTTCATAGGCACTTCCTCGGGCATTTGACCCCCTTAGTCAAGATGTATTATACCAAGCATAAGGGGTTTAAATCAAGTAAGATATCTAACTCGCACCCCGTTTGTCGAGTTTATCGCTAATTCTGGCTAACTGCTGGCTCATGGCTTTAAGGAGGTCCTCCATATTATCCATGCGACTTTCTAGCTTGGCCATGCGGCCTTCCAGTTTATCCATGCGATCCTCGAGTTTGTCCATGCGATCCTCGAGAGCATCGAGTCGCCCCTCTACTATGTCCATGCGGCTTTCTAATCCGTCGAACCTTCGGTCATGCTCAAGCTGTTTTTCTTGAATCGACCACAACAGTTTAATCATAGCCTTTTGGCTCGTCTTCATATCAAACATATCCACGCTCATATCCGACACCCTTTCTTCGGTTTTTCCTACACGCTCGGCCAAATCACCCACAAAAGCAATCGTTTGCTCTTGCATCTCTCGCAACTCCACGTTACTCGTCATCTACTATCCTCCCTTACTTATGTTCTCCTTGGTATAGTAGCAATCGATTCTTAAAATGATCTTAAATTTTAGTGGTTATGGTCTTTTATTATCAAAGCAGCCTATAATAGACGCATGCATATCGTTATAGATGCCCGTACGGGCGATGGCACTGGCATTAGCCGCTATAGTTTGAATCTGGTACGTGAGCTCGAAAAACTCCCGGCAAATTATCGGTTTACGGTGTTACTCGGGCCAGTTGATTTCCCTAAATGGAAGCCCCACGACCAACGGTTCAAGAAGATTTTGGCGCCATATAAGCACTACAGTCTAGGTGAGCAGCTTGGTCTGGCTCGCCTCCTCTACTCGCTTAAGCCCGATTTGGTGCACTTTACTGCCTTTAACGCCCCGGTGCTGTATTTTGGCAAGCGGGTCTTTACTATTCATGACCTGACGCTCATCCACTTTAAGAACATTCGCAACAGCTTGGCTCATAAACTTATCTACCCAGTTAAGTACTGGACGATGCGCTTTATTTTGCGTTGCTCCGTGCTGCGCTCCGACGCCATACTTGTGCCGTCAGAATACGTTCGCCAGGATATATTAAATCACTGGAAGAAGAGTCGCTTTGGAGCGCTGACGCCAGATAAAATTACGGTTACGCCGGAAGCGGTCGAAGATCATACGGGCGATAAAAAGCAGCCTCGTCCGATTAAAGAAGACTATTTACTATATGTGGGCGCGACGTATCCGCACAAAAACGTCGAGGTTCTGGCCAAAGCTCATGAGCGCCTGCGAGAGAAGCACCCAGATTTAAAACTGATACTAATTGGCAAAAAAGATTACTGGCAAGAACAGCTTAAACGTCAGTTCCCCCGGATTACTACTCCGGGCTATCTGCCGTATGATAAATTGGTGGCCTACTACCAGCACGCCAGCCTCTTTGTATTCCCCTCGCTGAGCGAAGGTTTTGGGTTGCCGCCACTAGAGGCCATGGCCTTTGGCGCACCAGTACTGAGCAGTAACCGTACGGCTATCCCAGAAGCCTGTGGTGATGCCGCCGAATATTTTGATCCGCATTCACCTAAAGACCTGGCCGATAAAGCTGAGGAGCTATTGGGTGACGCCGAACGCCGCGCCGAGATGAGCAAGCAAGGTAAAGAACAAGTTAAAAAGTTCTCGTGGAAGAAGATGGCCGAGCAAACCCTGGCTGTTTACGACAAATCGCTATCATAATGCTCTTGCTTGTTGTTCGGTTTTTGTTCGTATACTATTGTTAGCGTGGGCATGTGGCGGAATGGTAGACGCACCTAGCTATCAACTTGGTGTCGAATTTCGGCGTGTGGGTTCGACTCCCACCGTGCCCACCAGCATCTGATACTAAAAAAGACACAAATGTGTCTTTTTTAGTATACGTATCTAGCTATCAACTGATCTGATTATATCGCATCTTACTTACCGATGCAAAAGGTACTGAACACTGCGTCCAGCATGGCTTCGCTGGTGTGCGTACCGGTCACAGATGCCAGTGCTTCTGCGGCGGCCGAGAGGTGAACGCTTAATAGATCGAGCGAGGTATCGGCCTGGGCGGCCTCGCGGGCTTTAATGAGTTCCTCGTGAGCCAGATGCAATGCAGCCAGTTGCCGGGCGTTGGCAGTAATAGCTGACTCGGAATGCGCCGCTGACGCAGCTAGTTCGCCCAGTTTGGTGCGCAGCTCATTGATGCCTTCGCCTGTTTTTGACGATGTTTTAATCGAGTCTAAGGTCTTGGATTCGAGGTCGGCTTTGGTCTGGACGATAATCTGCGGTAATCCGTCAGGAAGTTGATCTTTGACGTCGTCAAGACTCTGGTCTGGTGCCACGAGCACCAATACTGCATGGGCCGAGGCCGCGGCTGTTTTGGTGCGTTCAATACCAATGGACTCGACTTGGTCGTCACTGTCACGAAGTCCGGCAGTATCGATGAGCTCAATCAGGTAACCGTTAATGTGCAACTGATGCTCGATAGTGTCGCGAGTGGTGCCGGCAATATCGGTCACAATCGCACGATCAAAGCCAGCCAAGGCGTTGAGGAGGCTCGACTTGCCGGCGTTCGGCAACCCCACTAGCGCCACCTTAAATCCATCGCGGATAATACTGGCCGCGGCCGCACCACTCACCCATTGCTCGATTTGGGTGATGATCGGCTGGAGTTCGGCGGCCACATCTTTGCCTTCATAATCACTAATATCCTCTTCACCAAAATCTAGCCAAGCACTGGCATGTGCCATGATCGCGAGAACATTCTTTTCGATATCAATAACTTGCTGCGACCACGCACCACCCATTTGACTACGAGCAAGTTGAAGAGCTTGCTCACTGCTAGCGTGAATCAGGTCACCAACCGCCTCGGCTTGAACCAGATCTAGTCGATTGTTTAAATAGGCTCGTTTAGTGAATTCGCCAGGTTCGGCCGGACGCGCGCCATGCGCCATCGCCTGGTCGATGATCTGTTGCACGATCAGCGGGTTGCCGTGACTAAAGATCTCCACCACGTCTTCACCCGTATAAGAATGCGGCGCCGGGAAAGTAACGATCATGGCGTCGTCAATCTGTTGTAAGTCGCCATATTGGAGTGAGCGCGGAGTCTGTAGGGCAGCCTCGGCTTTAGTATGAAGTTTTTGAATAATAGAAAAAGATTCCGACCCACTCAGCCGAATCACTGATATCCCGGCGAGCCCCGGGGCCGAAGCCAAAGCTACAATGGTATCCATTAGCTCGGTACGATTACTACGCGACGATCGCGCCCTTCGCCTTCGCTTTCGGTCTTAACACCATCAATGTCGGCCAAAGCCATATGAACCACGCGACGCTCGGCGGCGTTCATGGGTCGCAAACTCTTCCGTTCGCCCGTTTCGATAACCTTTTTGGCGTCCTGCTGGACCTTTTGTGCCAAGCGTTCGGCGCGCGCAGCCTTATACCCCGCCACATCAACTACGATGTAATGCTTGTCATCCAAATCCTGGTGCATACTGTTCATAATGTGCTGCAAGGCCGCCAGCGTTTCGCCCCGGTGGCCGATCAAGCGAGCGCCATCACCAGTCTCGATATTAAGCTGCAAGGTGTGACCATGCTCTTCGGCGCCAACCGCCACGTTATAGCCAAAAAACGTCAATAGCTCCTCGAGTTTTGTTGCTATCGCCCCCTGTTGGTCTTTGGTCATTTTTTACCTTCTTTTTTAGTTGCCTTGGCCGCTCCGATCTCTTCCATCTCCTCAACATCTTTCCGCAAAATGAGCCACTGCTGGAAGATCGACACAAGACTAGCTACAAACCAGTACAGACCAAGGGCTGATGGCAGCGACATGGCAAACAAGAAGGTCATGAAGGGGAAAAGCAGTACAGAGACTTGTGCGACCTGAGCGGCAGTATCGGCCTTGTCGTTCGATTTCTTGGGCATGATTTGCTTGGTTTGAATGTACTGAGCCACGGCAGCCAAGACAGCAATAACCACACTTGGCTTAGCTAGGTTTACGATTCCAAACAGGAGGGGCTTGTAGGCACCAGGGTTGGCAGTAATATCTTTGATAGGACCCAGATTGGCTATGTATGGGTACACCATATTGGCAATGTCTTGGGCGTGAACGGCGTGGCGCAGCGAGTAATAAAATGCGATGAGCAGCGGCATCTGGATCAAGATCGGGGTCAACGAGGCAAATGGACTAATCCCCTTTTCTTTGTAGAGCTCCATGAGCATTTGGCTTTCTTTTTGCTTGTCACCGCCAGCTTTTTTGCGCAATTTAGCGATTTCTGGAGCTAGTTTTTGCATGGCGCGTTGCGAATGCAGCTGCTTCGCGGCCAGCGGCCAGACGAGCAAGCGGACTAAAATAGTTACGATGATGATCGCTACGCCAAGATCGTGGTACGGCAGGACGGCATAAAAAAATAACACGAGGTTAAGTAGCGGCTGAACAATGAGGGTATTAAACATTTGAACTCCTTTTAAGTAGACCGATTACCAGATCGGTAAGCTCGGTATGACTCAGGCCCGAAAGATCTTGCCTGACTGTTACTACTATATCGCAACCAGCCAGATATGTCTCCCCTTGCCCACGCAAAATTCCAACGATACGGCGACGATTCCGATTACGTACCACGGCTCGTTTATCGACCTTTTTGCTAACCACAACGGCCGTACGGGTTACGCCCTGTGGGTTAGCAATAGCCTTGATGCCCAACTGATCATTAACCGCCCCGCGCCCCTTTTGGTAGACACGCATAATATCCCGCTCTTTACGTAATCGTGCTGAGCGGTTAAACATACGATCCTCCTTGATTTATCAGGGGGTAATTAAGCAGAGAGCTTCTTGCGACCCTTAAGGCGGCGTCGCTTAAGCACGTTTCGGCCCACACGATCACTCATGCGCTTCATAAAGCCATGAACTCGTTGTCGGCGGCGTTTTTTTGGTTGATAGGTTTGCTTTGACATTGGTTTATAGTCTACTCCTATCTGTCGGATAGGTCAAGGTGTTAGCCGATTAAAACTTTAATGGTAGTAGCAATGTCTTCCAGTCTTTTACCGCGTATATGCTCTATATATTTAGCCTTTCTTCGACGGAAGTCCACACTTCGTACCTGCAATGGGAGCGCAATCCCTTTTACTTTTGCGGCAATGATTGGATTTTGATAAGAAAATAGTGGTCCTTTATCACGCGAGGTAATCGGTACGACAATTGCGTATCCTGTTTGTTCAGCCATCTCTTTATGCGAAACTATTAGCACGGGTCGGCGACCAGACTGCTCGTGCCCAATTCTCGGGTCAAGAACCATCCAAGCAATATCGCCTCGAGCAGGGATGTAATCATCAGTTTTAGTCATCGATAATCTCTTGACCAACATCTGGACCCCAATCTAGCTCACCACCGACTCGCTCGGGTGTAGCATCACGCAATATAGACTTAAGGGTAATCGGCTCTACTTTTAGCATCGGCGTAAGCACCAACTCGGTGCCACGTAAATGTAAAGAGAACTCTTGTCCCTCTTTAAAATTTGCTTCTTCTAGAATTTTTTTGGGCAGACGAACCCCTTTACTGTTCCCCCATTTTTGCAAGCTGAGTGTGATGTTCATAGTATCTCCTTATTACTAAGTATATACATGTATATACTTTTGTCAATGTATAAAAAACAACACAAAATTATCGGCAACTTATCCACTATTTGACCGCAATTATCCCCACTTTTACAGATTGGGGCTCAATTCTGTGGAAAAGTTCATATGAGAATCTGGGGATTTTACACTGCTTTTATGGGTTGTGGATAACTCAGAAATTTGTGTATGATGAATTTACAAAGAGTTAGGGTGCATAAAGGTGGAACGATAATGAAGGATACCGAGTTATGGCGGGCCGTTTCTGGCCAAATGGAAATGAAGCTCAGCAAAGCCAATTATGGCAGCTGCTTTAAAGATTTATGGGTAGTTTCGCGCTCTGGCGAGACGATTACCCTAGGCACAACCAGTGTGTTTACCCGCGGACTCATCCAGCAGCGTATCCACAAAGATTTGCTCGCAGCTCTCAAAGACATCGACGGCGTTACAAACATTGAATACATTATTGGCAAAAAAGGCGATGCCGCCGGTGCCAAAAAATCAACCAAACCAGCCAACAAAGACACGATCGAGCTGCCGACCACCGAAAAGAACAAACCACGACAAGCCACTCGCCCGTCTCAACAAACTCACAAGAACCCAGTTCTTAATCCCAAATATACGTTTGATACATTTGTGGTGGGCGGCAGCAATGAGCTCGCCTACGCGGCCTGTATTGGCGTATCTAAAAACCCTGGCCACAAATACAACCCACTCTACTTATATGGCGGCGTCGGTCTAGGCAAAACTCACCTGATGCAAGCCGTGGGAAACGCCATTCTTAAGGATGATCCAAGCAAACGTATTGAATACATTACCAGCGAGGCCTTTACTAACGAGTTTGTAGATAGTATCCAACATAAAACGACCACCAACTTTGCCAAGAAGTTCCGCAATGTCGACGTACTTATTATTGACGACATGCAATTCTTGAGTGGCAAAGAAAAAACCCAAGAGTAGTTCTTCCACACCTTTAACGCCCTGCATCAAGCAAATAAACAGATTATTATTTCCAGCGATCGGCCGCCGCGAGCCATTAAACTCCTGGACGATCGGCTGCGTTCACGTTTTGAAGCTGGCATGACGGCTGACGTCCAATCGCCGGACTTAGAGACCCGCACGGCAATTTTGCAAAAGAAGGCTGCCTCGCAACACTTTATTTTGCCGCAACCGGTGGCTAATTACATGGCCGAGCATATTAAGCAGAATATTCGAGAGCTCGAGGGGGCTTTAACGCAAATTATTGCTATCTGTGAGGTTCGCGGCATCGAGCCCACCGTTCCGCTAGTAAGCCAAATGCTGGGCAGCATCATCGCCAAAAAGCCCAAGAAGAGCCAAGTTTCACCAAAAACGGTTATCGAAAAAGTAGCCACCTACTACGACCTCAAAAGCGACGACATCACCGGCCCCAAACGTGGCCGCGAGGTGGTGGTGCCGCGCCAAATAGCCATGTATATCATGCGTCATGAACTTAACCTAAGTTACCCCAAGATTGCCAGCGCCTGTGGAGGCCGTGACCATACAACAGCTATGCACTCTATTACTAAGGTAGAGAAGCAAATCGAGAGTGACGAAACGTTGCGCGAAGAAGTACAGATGGTGAGTGACCGTGTACTGGCCTAACACCAACATATCCCCATGTGGAACAACACCTGTGAATAGCCTGTTAGTTGTGGGTACAAAAGTTACTCGCGCCATGAACACCTATTTTTCTCCCCACAGCTCATCCCCAGCACGGCGCAGTTTTGGGCAGTTTTACGCACAGGTTTTCCATAACTCTAATTATAATATTCTGGCTTTATATAGGTATTTTTGTATGTTTTGCACGGTTTCCACAGACTCTACTACTAGTATTACTAGTTTATTCAAAACAAGTATAATAAAAAGCACAAGCTGGGGAAGGATGGTATATTCATGAAGATCAGTTTAACTCAAGAAAATTTAGCACGGGCTATAGGGTTGGTAAGTAAAGTAGTAGCAACACGAGGATCATTACCGGTACTTAGTAATATTCTTATAAGTACCGAAGGGAAACGCCTTAAGTTAGCAGCAACCAATTTAGAAATGGGCATTACCTATTGGGTCGGTTGTACCGTTGAGGCAGAAGGCTCAATCACGGTACCGGCTCGCTTATTCGGGGACTTTGTTAGTTCTCTTCCTAATAGCGCCACTTTGGAGCTCAACGCCAATGGCGCGGTTTTAGGTATTACTACCGAGCATCATAAAACTCATATCAATGGTATTGATGCCGATGAATTCCCACCAATTCCTGGTAAAGAAGGTAATGCCACACTTACCCTCCCCTCTTCACAATTACGCGAGGCGCTTAGCGAGGTAATCGTGGCTACCTCTGTAGACGAAGCACGGCCGGTACTAGCGGGCGTTTACATGTACAGCACGGGTGAGAATCAAGTGGTGGTAGTAGCTACCGATAGTTACCGCTTGGCCGAACGCAAGATTACTGTGGCGGATGGAGCCCTGGATGGCGAACTAGCCATTATTGTACCTACTAAAACCATCCAGGAGCTTATTAGGATATTGGGTGATACCGAAAGCGACGTCTCGATTTACGCCAGCGAGAACCAGGTGGTGTTTGAGGCGGATGGCGCCGAAATAACCAGTCGGTTAGTCGAAGGTCAGTTCCCAAATTATCAGCAAATTATCCCCATTGAGAGTCAAACAACTGTGGAGATTGGTACGAAAGAGTTTGCGCGCGTTACCAAGGTTGCGAGCCTATTTGCTCGCCAAAATGCCGGCGGCATCAAAATAGACATTAATCGCGGCGGCCATCTGGAAGTTCGTTCTACCTCAAGCGAAGTTGGTGATAACGAATCAAGCGCCGACTGTAAGGTTATGGGCGAAGACGCCGAAGTATCGTTGAATGCGCGTTATCTGACCGAGGCTCTATCGATTATTAAGACCAACAAAGTCTCATTTGGTGTGAGCGGCAAAATGAGTGCTTGTGTGGTCCGTCCTCTCGGTAAAGATGCCGATGAATATACCTATATTATTATGCCGCTGCGTAGCTAGGTGATGTGTGGCAATTACTCATATCCAGTTAGATAATTTTAGGTCTTACACCGGCAAAGCGTTTTTGTTGAATCCAGGCGTAACCTTGATCGTTGGCCCAAATGGTAGCGGTAAAACCAATATCCTCGAAGCGTTATATGTCTTGGCGACCACTAAATCCTTTCGTGCGCGCGACGAAGCACTTATTCACCAGGGGCAAGATGTTTTGCGAGTGGTGGCAACCGCTGACGGCAATGAATATAGCTTCGCCTACCAAAAACAACCAACCGTTGCTAAAAAAGTCGCACACGATGGGGTTAAAAAAAGTCTACGAAGTCATATTGGAACTGTCCCGGTAGTTCTGTTTGAGCCAGGCGACCTCCAGCTGTTGGCTGGCCCGCCAAGCGCGCGTAGAGGCTATATCGACACGATTCTTTGCCAGACCGACGCAGAGTACCTCCAGGCGCTTAACGAGTATAAGCGGGCTCTTAGGCAACGTAATGCGCTCCTTAGGGATCATGGCTATGTACCGGCCGATGTGTTGTTTGCTTGGAATGTTCAGTTAACGGGGCCGGCCATTATTTTGCGCGCCAAACGCCAGGAATTTATTACCTACCTACAAAGCCGTCTCCCCGCTTTGTACGCCTCGATAGCCGGTAAAACGCATGAACTTGATATTCAATATCAACCAAATCCAGGACTAGAGGTGATGGATGAGTCGCAGCTACTAGCTTGTTTAGAGGGGGTATTTCAGCGTGATGCTGCCGCAGGCTTTACGACGGTTGGCCCGCATCGCGACGATTTTGCCGTGCTGTTTGATGGGCATTCTATAGATGCTCGGGCGTCGCGCGGCGAACATCGCAGTGTGGTGCTAGCGTTGAAGTTGGCGGAACTAGAATACCAAAATGAGTTTGCCAGGGCCCGCCCAATCTTTATGCTCGATGATGTGTTTAGCGAGTTAGATTCCTATCGCCGGGCATACCTCTTAAAAACCATTGGTGACTACCAAACGATTGTCACTACTACCGAGGCGGACTCTCTTAAAGATAGTGGTTATTATACGATTGATCTTGGAGGTGCACATGAATAATCTTGGCGATTATCTGAATAAAAAATCCCAGCAACTTGATCTGGGTCGTGGTGATGAGTTGGCTCAAATTCAACAGATCGTAGATGCTTGGTACCCGGGCAAGGTTCGCGCCCAAAGTCTTAATAATGGTAGGCTCACCCTTATTACTACGAGCTCGTCAGTCGCTAATGATTTGCGCTTTAAGTCGCAGCAACTACAGGCTAAATTCTCAGATATTACCAAAGTTATTATTCGGTAGTTGTTAGTGTAGACCCGTCGATATCCTTAGAGGCGTAAACCAAGTCGCCTTTTTTTGTTTTTAGCGTGAGCTGGATGGAGCTTAAATCAAAGTAGCGCATGGTCGCTATGTAGGTATCTTTACGATCAACTTTAATCTCAAAAGTTACCGTATCATACGAGGCCTCTTCGTTATTGTCGGCCACCTCTATTGTTTTGGTAGTGATGCTAAATTCTTTAGCATCTGGCGAGCGGGTTTTACCATAGTCTTTTAAAGCGGACTTAAGAGCCTCAACCTGGAATTTCGAAACACCAACAGTTAAGAGGTCGGATACACCTAAGAATGTTATGTTGCTACCATCGGTGCCAAATGTCTCGGGTGTTTGATTGGTGTTGGTGACGGTTTCGCCTGAACCTTTGTCGTAATAGGTGCCTTGCTTACGCGGGTCAGAATTACTGGTGGTGGAATATAGTAGGTAAAAAATGGGCAAAACGATAAATAGTGTAATTGCTCCAATAAGGATTTGTCGACCGCGTGGCGACAAGTTATTTAGTGATTGCATATACACCTCCATCGCGCATTTGAGTTACGAGTTTTGCTGGGTCCCAGTTTTTGTTGCTGGTGTCGCGGTGGCCAGAATCACCAATACGCCATTTACCGTCAGCCGTAACAGCACGAATAACAATAAAGTGGCCACCGTCTGTGTATGGTACGGCGCCTTGACCCGGGGCAACTACTAAACCGCCTTTTACTAGTACCTCGCTTATTTTAGCAACATTAGCTTCTACTGGAGTAGACTTTAAGCCATAATGGGCTGCAACGAACGGTCCGATATTCCAGCTACTGCCCGACCCGGGCACATACATACTTTTAGCTACAGTAGCCACTTCGGGTGGGGTTACCGGTTTACCTGTTAGAGCTGTAACAATCATCGCCATGGCAGATGGCCCGCAACCAGAAGGACCAATTGTACTGCTGCCAAATGGCTTGTCCCGCCAATCGGGATCGTACTGATCGTAAACAGTGAAGCCATCAATGTACTGGCTGTCTTGGCCATTGCCGGCGGTGGTGTCGGAGCAAGACTTGTTGGCATCTGCTTGAGTTTGGGCATTTGCACCCATTAGGGCATTGGCTACTAGATCTTTTAGTACGTTGTAGCTTGCAGGATGGATTTTAGCAGCGTCAAAGGCCCCATTACTTAACTCGGATGCATCAATGACGGTAAATTTCTTGGTGGTAGCATGCTCTGATAGTGTCTTGTTTCGAGCGTCACGATCAGGAATTGCCGGTGAAAAGACATTGAGCCAATAGATGGGTGCGTCAGAGTTATAGCCCCGTAATTTATCGATAAATCGATCGATATCTGCCCCCCAGGTTGTCTGGTTGATGGTGCCACCCGGGTTGGTCCCTAGCCCAACATAGATAGCCTTGGCATCTTTAATCTTCGCCTGGTCGTCGGCAATGGCATCGATGGCAGGCTTTTTGTTATCGCCGCTGAGTCCCCCGCCTGTAATCGACCTACCAGGTGATGCGTTAATGGTTGTTGGTGTCCAGCCTTTTTGCTCGAGACTGCCTGCTACCCCGGCTTGTTCAATACCCTGTGTGAGTGAATCACCAATCATATAGACTGAGCCAGCTTGAGTAACAGGAGCAGCTGCAGATCCACCATACAGTTTTAAAGCCTGTTGGGCAAACCGTAGACGCACCGGGTTATTCTCTGTACCGGCACGCTCATAAAGTCGCGTAAATGTTACGGTCATGTCGACAAGTCTAGTTTCTTGCATAAATTTTTCGAACGCTGATTTTTCGCTACCGTGAAATTCTTGCCACATAAAGTCTAACTGAAGTCCTAAGTCCCATTCACTTTTGTTTTGTGATTTAGCAAACGCTAATAAGGGTATCCAGCGCTCATCCACTGACCATTGAGCGATACCTCGTCCTGGCCCTCCACCGTTCTGGTGACTCTGTGGGTTTACACCCGACTCTGCCTGCAGGTTTCCTATAATAGCCGCGGCCTGTTCGGCGCTTAATCCCTTGGCGGTAAAATACCGAAAGGCTTTTTCGATATTGTCGTTACCCTGGAGGTTGGTTGGTAGCGCAGTAGCTTGGCTATCGCATCTTTCGCGTGAGTCATAAAATGCAGCGTTGTATTCAATTGCTTTACGAGTAGCAGAGCTAACCGCGAGCGTTTGAAGTGGTGTTAACACAAGCACCATGGCAATGAAGATTTGAATTAATTGTTTCCATTGTTTCATTCTTGGAAGTCCTTGATGTAGTTATAGACTTCAGGTGGCAATGTCGACTGCGCTTCGTCTGGAATTTCATGGTCATGGAAAATAAGTTTCCAAGCCTTATTCTCACGTTTGATCACGGCTACTGATATATACTCGTTATCTCCATCTTGTGATGAGATATAAGCTGCTGCCCAGGTATTGTCTTTAAAGAACCTAGGATTGATAACTTCGTAATTGGTAAATGATACATCTGTTGAAAGATTTTGATAGATATCTTTAAATGATTTTGGTGTCAATTGATATATTACGCGCTGGTCGTCCTGCCAGCCCATGGTAATGGTTTGCTCCACGGTTTTGAAGCCGTCTAAAGCAACAATTATAGTGTGTTCGCCGGGACTTAACGATATATTCTGAGCAGTTTGAGTCGTGTAGACTTTTTTATCAATAACAACCGAAGCATCATTTGGCCTCGCGCTTATGGACAGCGTGCCTTTGCCAAAATACAGGTAAGCTTGGCGCACGACAAAGAAGATGAGTACAAAGGCGATTATTATGCTGATTATGCGTAAGTACTTCATCTTAGTTCCCTGTGGTTGACCAATGCCATCGTTCAGCCGGTAGATTTTTAATGCCATATTTACTAGCATTTGCTTTGAGCCATGCAAATACACCATTGGTCATCTCGTAGTCGATAGCTAGTCCTTCTTCATGCATAGAGCTGCCTGGTTTTGCGGTTGGCGGTCTACAGTTCCTGGATGGTGTGTTCTGCCAGTCGGCACAATGTGCTTTACGGAGTGCCACCTGCTCTTCATAGCTTCGGAACCCGCCGCCATCTAAGGTGACTCCGGCTTTGGCCGCATCAACTCGCATGCTATAGAATGCTTGCGCAGCGGAAGCATTAACCTCGGTGCGACCACCGACATTACAAATACGAATACTTACACCGTTAAAGGTTTTGAAGACACCTTTATCGGCGGTGCCGGCTGGGCATTTCATGTTGGACGTGTCGGTCCCCTTGGTGGCGCTAGTAGCTTCGGTGGTACCACCCACGGCGCCGCCTACCGAACCTTTGAAACCGCTTTGATTATTGTAGCTGAGACCCCAAGCGTAAATGACTTTACGATTAAATTTGGCAGCGGCGTATTTGGTATAGTCCTCACCTGTACAGTCGCCTACATCCTGGGTAGCAAGGCTTTCAGCCAGGCTTTTTGAGTCACTGTCGTTGTTGCATTTTTGATACTTATCTTCGAGGCTAGATTTTTGAGTATCGTTAAGATTGTCGTAAAAAGCATCGACATCAACTGCATTATAGTTATGTAATACGTTAGCTGGTACGTAATCGGCTATACCGTAGGGGTTATCGTCAATAGATGCCGCATTAGCGCTGTCACTTGTCATGGTTATTGCTAGTTTACCGGTGGCAAGATTAAGTTTAATCGGATTAGAAATACTAGCAAAGACCGAAGCGATTCTAGCGGTAATGGCACTGGGGTTGGTGGGGGTATTAAGCGCGGTGCGGACGAGCACAGAGTCGCTACTTTTTGTGTCGAACAGCTTAGCTATAGTGCTTCGTTTTTTGTTTTGAGCTATACGCTCGGTACGGTATTCCTCATTAAGTTTTCTGGCTTGTTCTGGTGTGGCTTTAACGCAACCAGCCGCCTTACAGCTCGCAGAGGCCGTAGCTTTGTTGCCCATATCTGTAAGGTTACCCATATCGTAAGGATTAAGGTCATCATATAAGTTTCCGCTGTACATCATAATTGCGTGGGCTATTAAGGCTTTGCCGCCAGCTGTTGCCGCGGCGTATTTTACACCACTCCATACACCTTGCCCAACCGCCTCCCATCCTCCGCCGGTCATGTATATACCGACGCCATTTAACGCGGCTATGATGAGCTGACCAGGTGTACTCATTATTTGTCGACAGCCTGTGTTGATTATGGAGCTAGTTTTTACCGGACCAACGTCTGGTGGATCAAATATATAGTCGGCTGTTTTTACCGCTGTGCCCCCACCGGGCACTATTTGGGAGGCCATCTTGGAAAAACTATTTACTGTGTACTGCGGATTAATTTCTTTACAATCGGGGTTATCGGTCTGGGTTGCACGTGTGTAGCCGCAACTATCAGTAAAAGATTCTTCACCGTTATCGAATTTTTCAGACATGGCACCGGCTTGATCTAATGTGCACTCACCTAGCTGTTGACAGTCCGCCGTCTTGTTCACTTCTTGTGCAGCTGCAATAGCACCTCCGAGTGCTACTTTGTTAAGCTGGTCTTTAGCCGATACATAGATATCTCGAAATATGCAGTAGAAGGACACTACCACCAGGCTTCCAGTTGCGGCACGAATTGCTTGAGCGGCGCCAGATGAGCCTCCTTTAATAAAGTTGTCGGCGGCCTCTAGGGCGGCAGATCGCGCCGACTTACCTGATTTCTCTAGTTCAGTAGCTTCATCGACGGCGCTGCCCAGATTTTCGCTACTACCCCGCAGTGCTTCGCCGGGCTCAGCAATCTCTTGGGCCATTTTCTTGCCAATTTCTTTACTGGCATTTTCGCCACTCGCTTCCGGTACAGCTCGCCCTGTATCAAATTTTTCAAATACCGCTTCGGTGACGTCTAAATCAACCGACTTAAGGGTTTCGGCGACACGAGGGGTTTCTTTTGATAAGTCTACTTTTTCGAGATCTACTCTATCGCCATTAAGTTTTTTTATGTTCTCTTGGGGAGACGCACTTTCTGAAAGTACAGTGTCGACGTTACCCTTAGCTCCCTCATCGAAGATCTTATCGACTGCTATCTCGTTTTTTAGAGTCATATTAAGACCACGGTTAAACTGCGCCCAACGATAGGTTACATACAAGTTCTTGATGTGTACATTCTTAAATAACATCAACCAGAAAAAAAACAACGCAATGGATCCTAGTAATGCTACGCTGACCGTGCCGCCGATAAACCATTTTTTGTTCTTAGCAACAAAGCTCCCGGCCTGTTTGGCTCGTTGGGCTGTTGCTGCAGCTCGCCGGGTAGGCATCTCGCCTACGGGTGAATAGTCAAAGCGAGGACCAACATGTTGTGGCTCCTCTTGGATTTGCTGCTCTTCCTCGGGTGTTAGCTGATCTTGCTCCACAGGCTAACCTGCTAGCTGTTCTGGTGTCCGCGGCGAAGTGTTAACGAGTTGGTACTCGGTGTCGCTGGCAAGGACACGCATTACGACGTGATTGAGGCCGGCAAAGAAGAGGCCCTCGCCGACCGGGAACTGGGTAAGGCGAGCTTTTTCGGATTCGGTGAGCTTAAAGACCTGGCCGATCATATCGATGGCCGAAGGTGCTTGTTTGAGGAGCAGCTGGAGGCTGGAGTTGGCCACAATGGCGCGGCCCATACGCGAATTAAGGAAGTCCTCGACGTCCTGGCTGATTGTGGTGAGGCCTAACTGGTACTTACGGGCGCGCTTGGCGATGGAGTACATAAAGTTGGCCGAGTCTTCGTACTTCATGAGTTGCCAGGCTTCGTCGACGACCAGGATGCGCTTGCGCTTGTCGCCCTTAACTTTGTTCCAGATGTAGTTGAGGATGATGTACATAGCTACTGGACGAAGTTCATCTTCCAGATCGCGAATGTTAAAGACCACAAACTTATTGTTGATGTCGACGTTGCTCTGAGTAGAGAAGATACCACTAAACGTACCGGTGGTGTATTTGCGCAGACGCTGTGCCAGAGCCGGACCATTACCCGTCATATCGTTGAGGGTGTTGTAGAGGTCATTCATGGTTGGCGGCGTAGCGGCGTGGGTTAGTGGATCGTTGGTAATGCCAGCTTTAGCGTAGGTGTTGATCAGCGCTACGTCGAGGTCGCTGTCTTCGGCCGGGGTGAGTGGCGTAATTACTTGCTCGCTACCACCTTGGGCGCCAACCTGGGTGTTGCCACCACCACCCATCATCAGACGTAGTAGGCCGTGCAGAGTAATAATGTTAGTGCGTAGGGCGTTATCGGCATCCTCGCTATCCAAGACTTTTGGTAGATCAAAAGGATTGAGTCGAGTAGCGCTGCTGAGGCTGAGGCGTAAGTAGCTGCCCCCTACTGCGTCGCTAAGAGCTTGGTATTCATTTTCGGGGTCGATAATAATTACTTCGGTGCCAACCATTAATGATCGGAGCGCCTCAAGCTTTACAAAGAAGGACTTACCAGCACCAGATTTAGCAAAGACCGACATATTGGCATTTTCCAGGCTAAAGCGATCAAACAGCACCAGGCCGTTGTTGTGACGGTTGAGACCATAGAGTACGCCTTCGTTACGGCTCAGGTCCGAGCTAGTAAATGGGAAGCTGGCCGAAAGGGCGCCGGTATTCATGTTGCGGCTTACTTGTAGCTCGTCGGCAGCCAGCGGCAAGGTGCTATTAAAGCCCTGCTCCATCTGGAGGCTGGCCGACTTGGTGTAGACCAGGCTTTGGCCAAAAATACCTTCAATTTTGCGCTGCATTTGGTTTAGGTCATCGAGCGAATCGGCATACATGGTTAGGTACAGCCCAAAGCGGAAGAAGCGCTCCTCCCCCACTTGCAGCTTGTCACGAAGTTCTTCGGCATCAGTAATGGCAGCTTCCAGCCCAGGGTCACGTACACGACCTTTTTCTTGGTTAATCTCGTAGCTGGCTTCGAGTTCGGTAACTTTGCGGCGCAGGTTATTGAGTACTACTTGGCTTTCAACCGGGTAGATGTTGATGCTCATATCAATGACTTCGTCGATATTAACGATGGGCGACAACCAGCCAGTAAAGATTTGGCGGGGGTAGCCGTATACATAAATAGTTCGGGCAAAACGTTTGCCGATTTGAATGTAGCTCGATTCGATCTTGAGGCTGGGTGGCGCGATGAGGTCGCGCATGGTAACGATACCCTGACGATACACGAACTCCGCTTCTTGTTGCTCGGCTAACTTGGCAGCTGCTTCGGCAGCGGCTGCCGCATCAATCGGATCTTGTTTTTTACCAAAAATAGCCATTACTGCGCTCCTTCTAGAGGGTTTTGTGGTGGTTGCGGTGGCTGCTCAGCTACTGGTTGCGGAGCAGTAATTTGCTCGGCATTGCTGGGGCTGGCCGGCGCCTGGAGCGGTTCCCCGCCCCGCACAACGCTACTGGCCTGGAGTTGGCTGGCATCAATCAGCTTTTGTTGGGCAGCTACGTCTGGGTTGTAGCTGGTGTAGTACAGATCAATGAGCTCTTGGGTGTTAAGCGGTATGGCGCGCAGGCCCATTTGAGCCAAGCCGTTAGCCACCAGCTGCACACGCTGGCGAAGTTCCTTTTTGCTGTTCTCAAAGTCGACGGCTCCAACACTCACCACATTAGCCGGCTTAAGAATGGTGCTGAGGTGCTGCACGATGTTGGCTTTGTCGGGGGCAGCCGATGGGAAGTACGGGATTACGACAAAGAATTGCTTATCCATAATGTTTACTTCTTCAATAAGCGACTGGACGTTGGCAATGTAATCTTCCATGAGGTCGGCTAGCAGCGGATTGTCCTGATCGTCACGGTTCTTTTTGAGCTTTTCGATGTAATTGTCGAGGTCGATTTTGCGAGATTTAATAACGATCTGAATCGGAAAGTGCAGTGAGTTTAAAAAGCCCTGGAAGGCGAGCTCGGCACCGTCTTGTTCGGCTTGGCTCATTAAGTCAAAGTTGATAGCGCTGGTGAGGATAACGCTACGCAGCGAGCCGTCTTTCATAATAACAATGCCGTCTTTTATCTCGTTGATAATAAGACTGCTTTGGGTGCTTTTATTGGTGGTGCTTGTTGGTTGCTCTGCCATTAGCGAATGCTCACGGATTGCCCTTCGGTCAAAGTTGTATCATCGTCCTTAATTATAGCAGGCTGGGGTGCCTCTACACCAGGGGTTGGTTGTGGTTGTGGGGCGGGCGCCGGCTCGGGTATTGGCAAATCACCGCCAATGTCACGAGTATTTACCAAGGTTGGTTCGTATAGACGTTCTGCCAGGTCTTCTAGGGGGCTTTCTTCGGTCTCATTCCCCTCTTCGTCGAGTTCGAGGCGCGCACCACGAGTATCAATCACTTGAGCAAGGTGGTCGAGCTGGCTACGTACTTCGCCGGGACTTCGCTGGGTGACGTCTTCTTTAAGTGGCGGCTGCACAATTTTAAAGACCTCGGTAATGGGTTCTTTAATCCAGATACGTTTGCGGGGCTTGGTCCAAAACGCCACAAGAGCCAAGAACAACGCCTCGAACGGCTGATCCTTACGTTGATACAGTCCAAGCATCAGCATCAGTATGGTAGGCGGCACGCCAATAATAAAGAAGAGTACCGGAGTGGCGCCAAAAAAGATTTTAAAGGTTAAAAAACCATAGGCCACGCCGATAACGGCATAGATAAATTGCTTGAGGGTATAGGGTCCAAGGATCTTATCCTCGGCCTCAACGTCTTGAGGTACTTTGTACTGTCCCATACCCTAGATTATACAGGATATACGCTCGGCTTACAGCTTTTGCAGAACGGCGTCCCGTAACTTCATGACAATTGTTGTTAGATCTTTAATACTGGCTTTTAGCTCGAAGAGCTCGTACTCAATCGAGTCCAGGCGCTTCTCGACGTTGTTGAGTCGTTTATCAACATTATCAAAACGCTCGTCGATTGCATCAAATTTGTCATCATGTTCCTCGAGTGTTTGCATGATAGCTTCTAGTTTTTCAGTCGGGATTAGTAATACATCATTCTTACTCATATCGTCTCCTTTGTTATGCGCCTAAAGAGATGATATATGACGAAGATTAAAAATTTCTTAAGCTATTAGTGGCCGCCAGGGTTATTAAGTTTATGGTCGCGGGCGGTATCAATTTCGCTTTGATACTTTTCTTGCTCTTTCAGCACATCTTGGAGGATTCTATTAAAGGCATCTTGATCCTGCTTAATGTTACCCGAAACGGTTTGGGTTACTTGACCACCGTCCGAGACAAAGGTATTGAGGAATTGGGCAACATCCATTTTACCAAAGTCGTCGACATCAAATTCATATCCGGCAAATTTGCCCTCGTCATATGCCTTGAGGAGCTCTCGCTTATATGACTTGAGTACGTCGTTTTGGGCCCTACTGGCCAGGGCGCCAGAGCTGACTATGTCCTTAATAGCATTGATAGCATTGACGCGGTTCCATTTAACAGCCTGTTGTGAGGCTGTGATACCACTACCTGCGCCTAAGTTGGCTACAGCATCACCCTTAAGGTCGCCATAGGCTTTATCGCCCTGCAAATGAACACCGTGCGGAACCTTAGCCAAGACCGCACCAGCATTGGAGCCAACTGCCCTGGTAACTGTCTTCTGAATATCTTTATTCTTCCATTGATTCGTTTCGTGATCCCAGAGGCCCGTACCACTTCTGCTTGTTTCTCCAGGCTTAACTTTAGGACCATCTAGCAGTTCTGAGAACTCGACCATACCCTGTTGCTTAATAAGTTGAGCCAAGGCGGCTTCGGCCATATGGTGGTTGACCTTAAGCGTCTTACTCTTGCCGTAACTATTCTTAACCGGGACTTCCTTGATGCTGTGGTCTCCTAGGCTGGCGGCGATTTGAGCGAGCTGTGGATTGGTATAACCCTCCCCCTCGTACATAGTCTGCCATTCTTCGTCGATCTCATGACGGGCATGCTCTACCGACTTGGCAATCTTGAGTCTACCACTGCGACCATAGCTAAAGGTGTTACCACTAAACTGACGACCAACGTTGCGTCGCACTAATGCCTTGCTCTTCTGTCCAAGGGTTGTGATACCGTCCTTACCTTTGGCGTAATCGTCCATCATGATGCTGGCTTTCTTCTTGAGGTCAGCTTTGGAGTTGCTCATTAAACTACTGCTGCGCACAGCCTTGCCGTAGCCGTTCATGCGACCCATTACGGTGCCGCCAACGTAGTTCATGATGCTGCCACTGGCCTTAAGAGCGGCTGGGATCATCAGGAAGATAATAATTGGGATACAGGCGGCTAAAATTTTGGCAAATGGACCATCTTCTGCCGACACAGATGTGATGTGCGTTGCTAAGGCGCCGGCTGATATCATGAAGACTATTATTGGATACATAAGCAGTAATTTCACGGAATTATCCCGCCACATTTTGAACCATTTTTCAGTATTCGGCATGATCCACGCCACAAAGGCTAACGGCGACAGAATGATCAAGAATTGCAAAACCAAGACGCGCAGCCAAACGGTAATAATCACACCCAACAAGCTTAAGGCGCCGGCCAACAATAACAGTAAAACAGGTACTACAAGCCCACCAACGATGGCAATTCCAGCAGCGGTACCTCCAAGGATACCGGCAATAGTAAGTGCCCCAAAGGCGGTTTTAACATCCATGCCTGCTCCCCCTTCGGCGCCTAAGGGTACGACGGAGTTAAAGAGGTTTGCGATACCGGCACCGAATATATTACTGATATCCACCCCTATCTGCATGATAAAGAACGAGAACTGAATGGCGATAACAGCTACTATGAGACGCGGCAGCATCATCTTGATGCTATAACTATCCATCTTAATATTTAGTGTTTGGGCAAAAATGATGACGATAAAGACGAAGATAAAGAAGACGTTGGCGAGATCTCTAAAACCAGCCCAGGCTTTATGAAGATTCTCATAGCGGCCGGTGGTTCTGATGGGGCCGGTGTCGAGTCTGTCGACGATGAAGTTCTCCATGTCCTTAACAAACTCTTGCCCCATTTTAATCACGGGGCATAACACCCAGCCCATCACACCGGCTTCACAACGCGCTTCTGGCTCAGGGAGATCTTGGGAGCTACTTGAGCTGCTAGGGCTGCTGGAGGAGCTATTGTTCGAGAGTGCGGCAGCGGCATCTAGCGCTTGTTGCTTGGCGGCAGCATCGGCCGCGGCTTTGTCTTGGGCAGCTTTCTGCTCGGCGGCCCGTTGAGCAGCGGCTTGGTTGGCTGCAGCTTGTTGTTGAGCAGTAGGTGCGGTTTGCAAAGGTGCGGCTACGGCAAAAACACTGGCGAGAGGCATAAATAGACTAACGCCAGCTAGTACCACCACAGCGCTGATAATGGCCTTTTTAAGGCTCAATTTCATATTGTATAACCCTATATGGTTCTTATGCTTATCCCTGAGAGACAAACAGCCCCGGAATTTCACCGGAGCAATGTTTAACTATAGCAGGTTTCTCGAAGAAATGGAAGGGTTGTTGCGAGTGCTGGCTAAGGGGTTCGTTTTGCATTATCGTTATAGGCAACTTTGCCGCCAACGGTGAAGATCTGGTTCATCACACTCCTGAGTGGCACTAGACCATTTCCTAGGTTGATTTCCTGGTCGCCGACAGAAGTATTCTGAATCATATCCTGCATTTTTCTGGCAGTTTCCTTATCCATTCCACCGGATTTGGTTGAACTATTCATTATATCAACAAGCGCATCAGCGAAGTTGGCCTCGGCTTTTGCGTCTCCAACGATGACTTGACGCGCCACATCCATAGACTCGCCTTTTATGCCAGCAAATACATCACCATTAGCTTCTGTGTATAGTTTTTCTTTTTTGCCGTGCACTAAGTGGGGCGCTGCTTTCATGAGTGCGGCAACATTGCCGTCTGTTGCTTCTTTGAATATTTCACCCATAGCAAACTTGCCACCTTTGCCGAGTTTCTGGAAAGGTCCTTTTGGATCGCCGGGGACGAAAGCCGCTGGGCCGGTTGTAGTTACATCAACCTTGTTACCGCTTCTGTCGGTCGTTGTGACATTCGTTCCATCAGGATTTTGTACTTTATATTGCTGGTGTCCATTACCAATCTTTGCAAGTTCAATTTGGCCACCATTATCATTCAGGTATTTTATTCCACCAGCTACCATATCATCCGACAGCTTTACTGATCGTGTTTCGCCGGCTCGATCGGTATAGGTATAAGTTTCTTTACCAGCGAGTCTTGCAGCTATCATTTCTCCAATCACATCGTTCCCGGCATTAAGATCCTTTACAGTAGCTACTTGTGCTTCAAGTTTTGCATGTCGTGCAGTATTTGCGGTTTGCGCTAATTTTCGTGCGCCAGTTCTGCCAAAGCTAAATGCGTTGCCAGTAGCTACGCGTGCTCCTAGTCTCTTCATTCCCGATCCATAGCGCCCAGGATTCTTTAAATCACCCCAACCAAATTTTTCGGTGCTAGCAAGACGTTCGCCAGTCTTCTGTTTTAAACCTTCCATTGAGTTTTTCATCAATGATCCAGATCGTAGGCGCTTGCCCATGCGGTTGCCTTGTCCCTGGATGGCTCCCGAGATACTACCGAAGATGCCGCCGGCCCATTTAAAGGTCATTGGAATCATAAAGTAAACAATAATTGGTATAACAGAAACCATAATTTTAGAGATAAGACTAACACCCCCCGCGCCGCCATTATTGGCGCCCGCCATAGCAGCCAATGCTTCATAAGAGATATTTGAGATTACGTTTACACCTTGTACCATAAAGACAATAATTGGGTACATTAATAGAAGCTTCATCAGGCCCGTTATCCATTTCTTGAAGTAATTTTCTGTATTGGGTAATATCCAGGCTAAGAAGGCTAGTGGCGATAGTATCGTGAAGATTATGATCACAATCATTCTTACCTGCAGTGTTACAAACAAAGTCACTACGGAGAGTAGGCCGGCTATCAATAACAGGACAACTGGCACAGCAAGAGCAAGACCGGCTGTAGCAACAGCCGCAATCCCGGCTCCTCCTACTGCGATAGTTCCTAATAATCCTAGTGTAGAAGTCGCAGTTGTGTTGCCGATATCTTGTCCGAACGCGCCACCCCCAATATCGCTCACCGGGATTGAGTCTATTAATGTTGTAACTCCTTGTCCTAGCACCCTTGATATATCAAACATAACTTGCACGAAAAAGTACGAGAATTGAATAAATATGGCAGCTGCAATAAGTTTTGGCAGTACTTTCTTGACCATGTACGGATCAATTTCTAATGGGAGTACCTGGGCAAATATGGCTATAAGGAATATAAGTACGAGAAATGCGTTTGCTAAATCTCTGAAGCCCGCCCATGTAGTATGTAGTCCTTCGAATGGGCCATCGGTAGTAAGTGGCGGTACTTGCACGGCCTCGACTATGGCGCCTTCTAAGACTTCTATTCCATTTACAACTGTCGTGATAACAGGACAGGCAATCCAGCTAAGCGGCGGCTCAACGATGCATTGATAATTGTTCGAACCGTCTCCGCTGGCGTTAGTATTTGTAGCTACTTCTTCGACG
>CAZPDI010000005.1:26488-30103 GCA_964585425.1 uncultured Candidatus Saccharibacteria bacterium
TCCTTGTCATAAACACCAAGCTTATCATTTTGTACCGCAAAGAAGTATTTATTGGATTGGCCGAATAAATACTCGTTCTGCGCTTTAACCCAGTTGCAGTCAAGAAAAGTCTGACCAGAATGATTCTTATAATATTTTGATCCAACTACAGACTCGCCAAGATCATTACCAATTGGGAACCAATCAGACTCTCTGTCGCTAAACTTAGGAGCCGAAAGCAACCCAGTCTTTGTCTGGAAGTTTAACTCGATGCTTCCAATGTAGCCGTTGCTCCCTCCACCAATACTGTTGGGGCCCCCTTGGCCAACGCTACGAATTGATACGGGCAGAGCTCGCCAGTCAAACTCTTTTCTTTCGGCATAAATTTTTCTCGCCGGGTAGACAATTGCATGGTCTGGGTCCTTGGGGTCGGCTTCAAAGTCTTTATCAGACCATTTTTGGAAGCATTGATTGAGTAAGGGTGTGAAACGTTTAAGATTCGCCCTTCGGCTTGATCCTGCTTTCTCTCGGCTCACAATAGCATTATTAATGTTAGTAATCATGCTATTTCGATTGTTTTTAACCGTGGCCGCAGATACTTTAACTGCCCCGCCATTCTCTTGACGAGTTTTGCCCCACAAGGTCTTCATGAGGTAGCTTTCGCTATCATCTTCATCAGGTTTGTACACTGCTAAAGCTCGGCGCGCCACTCCGTCGCATGTCCACATTCCATTAGTCTTGTCCAGGTCAATACCAACAGCTATTCTTTCTTGTTTTCCATCTTCCGTAAAAAGCTCATCATAGCCTTTAAAGCCACCGCCGCTACTCGTATTAAGGTACGTGTTAAGACAGTCTTTAAAGTACCGTAATACACGAATATCTTGATTTTCCTTAATAGTAAGATCACCACCCTCGGCTGCAAGAGTGGTTTGCGGATTAATGCTTCCTGCCACAGACCCTAGGATTGTTGATGCTAGCAGAATTGTAACTAAACTAAAGCTGGCGCCTTGCTTCACCCAGTGCAAACCCGTTTTTCTGAACCGCTTTTTATTCATCTTGAGTAGATTTTACCATAAGCGACATCAGTTGTGGTAACTTTGACATGGCTAGGTGGTATTAGATACAATCAGGTAAGTATGCTACGCAAAAAAATATCTAAATCTTTTATTACTCTTGTTCTTGCCTTTACCGCACTCGTCATACCGATCAGCGCACATGCGATATCGGCCGAGCAACTCCTTGTATTAACTGATAAGGCAAACAAGCTGTGTGCCGCGTCAAGTAATAACAGCGACTATACTCCTTACTGCGCTCAGGCCACAAGTTATCAGAATCTAGCAAAAGCAGCATTTGCTAAACCAGAGTCAGAACGCAATGCATATATTAAATCGCAGGGCGGTGACTCACTTAATGCGAAGTATTTAACAGCTGTAGATACGTATAATAAAGCTGTCGCTAAAGGGGATATTGAATCATCGGCCAGTTCTGGAGCATCATCCTTTGATGGTGATTGTAATAATGGCGGCGTAAAAATTAGCATAGGTGTTAATGGTACCAATGAATGTGTTGGCGGTAACGGCGTTAATCCTATCTATGCTTATTTAAGGGGCATAATCATTCTGCTGGGCGGCGCCATCGGCTTAGCGGTGGTTATCACGATTATTGTGGCGGGCATCCAGTACTCCAGCTCGGCTGGTAATCCAGCTAATATTACTAAGGCTAAAGAGCGGCTCACCAATGCAGTCATTGGTCTGGTGCTATACTTATTCTTAGCGGCCATACTACGTTACCTAGTGCCCCAAATATTTGTATGATGATACTTGCTACCCTTCCCCAACTACTCGCAGCCGGCTGTACTGGCCAAAGCCTCTTCCCCGATTTGTTCGGCGGCGGCTTGCGCAAGGCGGGCTCGTGTGAAGTCGAGATCACCAAACTGAGTGATTTATTAATCCTAGTTGCCAACATCATATCGATCTTAATGGTCGTAGCTGGTTTTGTGGCCATTGCCTTTATTATCGTCGGTGGCTTTATGTATATTGCCAGCTCTGGTGAGCCAGCTAACATTAAGAAGGCTAAAGAGACCATCGTAAACGCCGTTATCGGTCTGGTTATGGCTATGGTCGCCTTTGGCGTCGTTAAATTTGTAACGAGTGGTTTTTAATGAACATCCTACTTGCCGTAACCGATCTAGCCGATAAACCCAGTGACTTGGGGCTGCCCAACGTCAGTGTCGGTGGCGGACTATCTAATATATTGAACATCGTCTTTACCATGGCTGGCCTGCTGTCGGTAATCTTTATTATCGTGGGTGGGCTTAAATACACCCTGAGTGGTGGCGATTCCGCGGGCCTTAAAAGTGCCAAAGAGACCATTACCTACGCTATTGTTGGTCTTATAGTTACCCTTTTGGCCTTTGGTATAGTAAACTTTGTAACAAAGATAGGAAGTTAACAAATGTTTTTTAGTCTCCTTGCAATAACAGCTAGCGATATTGGCAACAAAGCCTGCGAAACTGCCGGTGCCGGCGCTATTGGCTGTGGTTCGACTGGTTTATTGGACAAGGGTGGTTTTGTAACCACCGCTATTAACACCGTAATTTTTATTATCGGCGCCCTGTCGGTGATCATGATCATTATTGGTGGTCTACGCTACGTCTTGAGTGGTGGTGACGCTGCAGGGCTTAAGAGCGCTAAGGATACCATTTTGTACTCGTTAGTCGGCCTTGTTATTGCCCTACTATCATTTGGTATCGTAAGTTTCGTAATTACGAGGGTAGGTTAAAATGCAGGCATTATTAGCAGTAGGAGCTCAGGGTTTACAAGCTTGTAAGGGTGTTGCCCTGGCAGGCGGCGATTGTGGCGCCAGCAGCTCAAGTTTTGCGGAATCATTCAGGCTGATAGCAAACACGCTGATCTTCGTTATTGGCGCCATCGCGGTGATTATGGTCATCATTGGTGGTTTACGCTATGTGTTAAGTAATGGCGACTCAGCTGGCGTTAAAAGCGCAAAAGATACCATTTTGTACGCCCTGATCGGCGTCGTCGTTTCGTTACTGGCCTACGCCCTGGTGTCGTACGTCATCAGCCGCTTCTAAATCTAGACATTCCCGAGTCGGGTATGCTATGGTAATCGCATAAGACAACCAAGGAGAAAACATGACTAAACGTATTAAATCACTCGGGTATAAGGCTGCCGCTGCTAGCGCTATGGCCTTGAGCTACGCTGGTGTAGCCGGCGCCGCTACTAACTGTGATCCTGCGCAAAGCAGTAACATTATCGCCTCAGGCGCCGCCTGTGCTGCCCCAACCGGTTCAGCAGATAACCTGTTCGTCGCTGGTGGTATCTTCCAGCAAATTTCTAACACCCTGATCTTCTTGGTTGGCGCCATTGCCGTCATCATGTTGATTATCGGTGGTTTGCGCTACGTCACCAGTAACGGTGAAGCCTCAAGCATCAAGGGTGCTAAAGACACCATTACCTACGCTATCGTTGGTATCGTGATCGCCATCCTCTCCTTCGCAGTTGTCTCCTTTGTCATCGGCCGCTTCAGTAGCCTATAAGTACTGAAACTTAACCACTAAAAAAGCCCCCGATTTTGGGAGGCTTTTTTAGTACCCGAGAAACGAACGTGGCTGA
>CAZPDI010000006.1:0-27607 GCA_964585425.1 uncultured Candidatus Saccharibacteria bacterium
CTCAAAAAGACCGCTTCCAACCTCGGCTCACCTTAAAGGAGGTGAAAACATGAACGACCCCACACATACGGCAGAAGTTGTCTGTCTGGCATGCGGTAAGAATCTGAAGTCTGAAATGGCTAAGACGTCTTCCGACGAGCTGATTGACAACGTCCTCTGGCTGGGATTCTTCGGGGGCTATGGAGACTTCGTGGACAACTACGAGGCGACCATCCCAATCAACACCGAAGATCAATGGCTACGTGGTGAAGATGGTGAATACATCGTTACCGATGGCAACTTGGTGGATGATCCCGCCTGGAAGCCCATCTACAACGAACCTCGTCTTCTCCCGGGTACCCCAGATCATGAGGCCGTCATCTGCCATGAGTGCGCGCATAAGCTCTGTGACACTGTTCCGTGGATTAAGAAGCTTCTCGATCCCGACAACTCACATGCTTGCACATTCTAACAGGTGTCACTCCATTAAGGTCGCAGCGACGGCATAAGATAAGGGCTGTAGCAAAATGAGGTTTGGTCTCCTCTATAAACTACAGAGCACTATCATCGCTGGTTCCGCTTCATGCGGCGAGACACTGTCTCCTGCATGGAGCGGTTTTTCGTATACCAAAAAAAGGCGCCGGAGCGCCTCTTGTTGGTTTAAAGGATAGCTATTAGCTAAGCTCGACGGTTGCGCCAGCTTCTTCCAGCTTCTTCTTAGCTTCTTCGGCTTCGGCCTTAGGAGCGTTTTCTTTAACAGGCTTTGGAGCGCCATCAACGAGGGCCTTGCTTTCTGCCAGACCAAGACCAGTGATTTCACGTACGGCCTTAATAACGTTGATCTTGCTGTCGCCAGCTGAGGCCAGGGTTACGGTGTAAGCTGACTTCTCTTCGGCAGCTTCGGCTTCGCCACCAGCGGCAGGAGCAGCAGCCATTGCCATAGGAGCAGCAGCGCTTACGCCAAAGTGACCTTCGAGGACTTTAACGAGCTCGCTGAGGTCAAGGACACTCAGGGTCTCAATTTGCTTTACGAGGTCTGCAAACTTAGCAGGAATCTCTACTTTTTCTTCGGTAACTTCTTCGGTGGTTTTTACTTCTTCTTCAGCCATGATTATCTCCTTAATCTTCTTTAGCTTCGCCAATAGCGGCGAGAACGGTTACTATACTACGGACATTACCCTGCAAGACGCCAACAAAGCCTGTAAGCGGTGCTGCAATGGTGCCAACCAGTTGACCACGTAATTGATCCTTGGTTGGGAGCTGAGCCAGAGCCTTTACTTCGGCTGCGGTCAGGGTTGCTCCATCTTCCGTGATGCCGCCAACAATTTCGAGCGCTTTGTGCTCTTTGGCGAACTGGAAGATAGCGCGGGCAGGTGCGACTTCGTCATCAAAGCCAATGGCGAGAGCCATCGGACCTTTGAACATACTGAGGTCGGCATCCTTGAGGTTATCGGCGTTATTCGCGGCGATTTTAACCAGGGTGTTCTTGCTTACTCGGTAGGTAATACCTTGTTCGCGCAAACTGTTACGGAGTTCTTGGATTTCGGTGACGGTGAGGCCCCTATAATCGGTCAGAACTGCGAGTTTGAGTCGGCTAAACTCGTCGGATAGCGTGGCGACAGCCTGCTCTTTGGCTTCACGTGTGATTGCCATGCGCGTTCCTTTCTATTAAAAAATCTTTGGTACAAACCAAAGACATACGAAAGCAAAAATTATTGCACCTCGGTAGCGTATTTAAGGTTTCTTTTTAGGAATCCGGCTACTGTCTATGGTTATTAATGACTATATTATCAGATATGGCGCCTATTCGTCAACACCTATGGCATGTCTCCCTTGTCCTCACATAACAAAGTTTAACAATGTTATAACATTGTTAAACTAACATATTCTATGTAAGTAAGGATGTACTCTATCTTTAAAAACTTACTTATTATTGTCGAGTTTGTCGAGTTTGTACTGGGTGGCGCGTTCGGCGGCGAGTCGGGTTAGCTCAGGGTCCTCATCTTGATTCACGAAGCGCATAGCGTCAGCCAACATTGGATGGACGTCTTTAATGGCGTCGTGCATTTGCTTACCAATGCGACGATAACCTGGATGACCTTGTGGTGATGTGCGCAGTTCGAGGAGATGGAACAGAGCACGAGCATTGAGAACCCAACGCCAACGCATACGGTTACCAAGTAACACGGCATATTGAGCTTCGGTTTCATGGCCAGCTTCTACGAGGGTGCTATACAAGCGCTTACTGATGTTAAAACAATGTACGAATTGTTCTTCTAGGCCGGCTTCTTTAACTAAATCAGGAATTTCGTAGCCAAAGTTTGGACTGAGCTTTTGCCACTCAAAAGCATCTACCATACGATGGCGCTGCAGGTCGCGGAACGAGCCGTAATCGGCAGTAATTTCGAACTCATAATGGGGAATTTCGAAGGCACGGCCTGGTTTATAGCGACGATTAAGACGCTCACCGATGGCAGCACGAATAATTTCGCGTTTTTGTTCTTCGCCCCAACGACTAACTTCTTCTCGAATGGTACGAAGCGGCAAGTTGGTATGCTCAAAGAGGATTTCTGGCACGAGCTTGAGCTCATCTTTTGGCCAGTACGAAAGGAGTTTTACATCATCAGATGAGTTCTCGGGTTTAGTTGGGAGATACTTTTTAGCTAGTTTACTAAGATCAGATCGAGTGGTGGCGCGGTAGGCGGTGGTTGCTCCGCCACGCTCTGGCAAATCGGTACGCTCTAAGAATGCTGGGATAACCTTACGGACTTCGGCCAGGATTTTATCGCCAGTCTCGCGGGCTTCAGGCAGTTCTTCGCTGCGGAGGTGCATAATCAGGCTTTCGATTGCTTGCGCAGAAGCAAAGATACCGACAGTTGATTTAGTAGCTACTGGCAGTAGCGGACGAATGGCGTCACAGGCCTGAGCCCGAGTTGCGCCCGTCCAGGCGGCTCGCTCTTTGACGTCCGCCGGCTTAGGATGCTGAACTCGAACGTAATCGGTCATCTGGCGCACAAGCTTGGAATACAGTTTAAAGATTTGATCCATGCTGTTGATGTAACGCTCGCGTGTTTCACCCTTGAGCGTGGACGGTACGTAATAGCGATATTTGCCATTAGCATCAGTTTCATCAAAATATATGTAGCGGGTTGATTGTTCGAGGTAGCTACCAAGGCGGCCCCATTCCAGGAGTTTAGTAAGAATGTTACTGGCATTTTCGACCACCACATGAACACCTACAAGTTGCTGAACGCTATCATCGCCGTAAGCTGTTACTACGCGCTTGATCAGATCATCAGCACCGCCAGCCGCATCAGCAAATTCATCTAAATAGGTAATGCGCATGTCATCGCCACGACGGCTAAGGCGAGCCATGGCAGCAGCTACCAGAACCGGGCTTTCGGTGCCGCGGAAGGCATAGACGTCACCCTTGGAGTCAGTTAAAACCTCATCAAGACGCTCCTCGCCCTTTTGCGTAACTTTTAAGACATGTGCTAAGTATTTGTTATTTGCCTTCAAGACTTCCCCCTGTTTGTATCTAGTGTATCAACGGCTCAACGTTTTGCCAAATGGCTTCAAAGACCTCGTCAATTGCCGGGCTAGCATCGATGACTGGCAAGTTCAATCGTTTGGCCTCCTGACGATACCCTTCTCGCACCTTGGAATGAAAGTCTTCGCCAAGCTGCTCGAAGCGGTCACTCGTACCACGGTTGTCCCGCCGAGCATTAACTACATTGGCTGGCGCATCAAGCAGCATTACAAGATCAGGCTTAACTCGTTTTGTAGCAATTTCACAGATTTCACGCACCAGTTCAAGATCTAATCCCCGCGCATAGCCCTGATAAGCAATGGTCGAGAGCATGTTTCGATCACTCACGACGTCAATCCCCTCTTTGAGTTTCTTGTCGACGATAACAAGGGTTTGAATACGAGCAGCATTGAATAATAGTAGTTCGGTTTCTGGCTGATGAGACACATCGGGGTCGAGTAAAAGTTCACGTAGTTTTTCAGCTAATGGGTCGCCACCTGGCTCACGGATAAATTCGGCGTTACGGCCGCTGGCCTGAAGTTTCTTGATCAAAAGATTCGCTTGAGTGGTTTTGCCAACTCCCTCGCCACCCTCAATTACAATGAACTTCCCTTTACTCATAGTGGCAGCGGTTTGTTTCGAGCATCTTTAAAGGCCTTGGGTAGCATGTCGGAAGGTTTCCAGTTGCGGATAATCTCTTGGAGGTCGGTACCGCCTTGGTATTTACCGGCGATGCCGTAGTGTCGATCAACTTCGCCAGTGTCATGGAAGATGATTTGGGCGATGCGTTCGCCGATTGGCAGAACGACACTTTCGTGCTGATTTAGGTTGTAGACTTCCATAGTCCAGCGGTTGATATAGCCCGGGTCACCCCAACCGGCATCAAAACAGGCGGCAACACCATTGCGGCCCCATGAACTACGCGACTTCATTTCGGTAGTGCCCGGAGGGTTAATTCCAATGAACTCATGGGTGTGTGCGAGGATTCTTTCGCCAGGTCGCAAAACGATGATGGGCTGCATAGGATCTATACCCTTAAATAGCTTACGTCCATACTTTTCGCACCATTCGGCATGCGGCATAGCTTTGTACGGGCCATTAAAGTAGCGATTTACATCCTCGGCATCAAACGGATTATAGAAGTCACGGGTATTGGCGCCTTCGGTAGTATAAAAATATTCACCCAGCGTTACATCAACACTCGACCCACGAATGTTATCCTCAATCATTGGATGAATTACAATGTGTCCCTGGCTTACAGCCCGGCGAATCTGAATATCACTATAAACCACGAACGTCCCCTCTTAACTTGTATCTATCATAACAAGTGTGAGGCCAGGTGGCTATTGTTTCTTCAACAACAATTTTGTTAGCTCATCAAATCTTTTGTCCATTCGATCTTCAAGTCTATCGATTCTCTTATCAAGCTTGATTAAAGCAGGTTTAATATCTAGCTCAATAGACTCATGAATACTTTTTATCTGCTGACTATTCATACCTAGCTTATATGCTCGATGAAAAGTCCATGCAATACTTGTCCCTGTCGCCGAAAGTAGTGCAATCAGCGCCGTTATTCCCTGCCAATTTAATTCTCCAAATGTTGCCATCATAGTTCCGCCTTTAAGCTGCACCTACAGATACAATAACAAATTAACATTAAATATTTCTTAAACATTTTCGACATAACTAAAAAGAGACCCGGGTGGATCTCTTTTTTGGTTTTTTACGCCAGCGTCAAAAATGAATTTTTAGCTGCGACCATCCTTGATGACGCCGTTAACATCGAGCTTAACACCTGGGCCCATGCTTGAAGCTACCGAGATAGCCTTTACATAGGTGCCTTTGGCAGCGCTTGGCTTAGCCTTCATTACAGCATTAACAATCTCTTTGGCGTTTTCGAGCAATTGCTCGTCACTAAAGCTGACTTTACCAATGACCTGATGAACAATAGCTTGCTTATCGATACGGAATTCAACCTTACCAGCCTTAGCCTCACTCACGGCAGTGGCTACATCCGGCGTAACGCTACCGCTCTTAGGATTAGGCATGAGGCCCTTAGGACCCAGTACTTTAGCAAGTTTACCAAGAGCCGGCATCATAGCTGGAGTGGCAATCAACTTATCGAAGTTGAGTTCGCCCTTTGCCATTTTAGCAATCAGTTCTTCGCCACCAGCCAGATCAGCGCCAGCTTTTTTAGCAGCAGCCACACCAGCTTCGTCAGCGACTACAGCAATGCGGATGGTTTTACCGGTACCATGTGGCAGAACGACGCTCGCACGGACCATTTGGTCGGCTTGGCGAGGATCTACGCCCAAGTTAAAGTGCAGCTCAAGGCTGGCATCAAACTTAACGGTGCTGGTTGATTTAGCCAGCTTAATACCTTCGGCAAGATCGTAACGGTTATTGCGATCAACTTTTTCCATTGAACCAACATAGGCTTTGCCGCGACGCTTCTTAATATTAGGAATATGAACAACCTTTGGCTTTTCCTTAGGCGCTTCTTCTTCCTTAACTTCAGCGGCTTTTGCCTTACGAGCTTCTTCGGCTTCGGCTTCTTCTACGGCCTTCTTGCTGTGCTTACCGGCTTTAGTGAATTTTTCTTCCTGAACTTCTTCAGTAGTTTCTTCGATAACTTCTTCGTTTTTGACTTCTTCTTTAGCCATGATTTCTCCTTAGTGGTGCAAGCGGCGCGAGCCTCCCACGATCAGTTAATTGTTATTCTTGACCCTCGATGGTAATACCCATACTGCGAGCGGTACCGGCCACTACCTTCATGGCAGCTTCGATATCGTTGGCATTGAGGTCAGGCATTTTAGCTTCGGCAATCTCGCGCAACTTAGCTTGGCTCAATACGCCAACTTTGTCTTTGTGAGGGGTACCAGAACCTTTTTGTACACCGGCGCCTTCACGAATCATGCCGGCTACTGGTGGGGTTTTGGTGGTGAAGCTCATGCTTCGATCTTCGTAGATGGTTACCTGTACAGGAACAATTACGTTACCCAAATCACGAGTTTGGTCGTTAAAGGGGTTAATAAAGTCCTGCATGTTTACGCCGTGAGCACCCAGACTTGAACCCACTGGAGGCGCAGGGGTAGCCTTACCGGCTGGAACACGGAATTTTACGCGGGCTTTAACTTTCTTTTCTTCTGCCATAATCTTATCTCCTACCTTCTAAAGTTTCGTTACTTGTAGGCTATCAAGTTCCACAGGGGTCTCGCGACCAAACATGTTAACCAGGACTTTAATCTTACCTTTGTTCTCGTCGATATCGTTAACCATACCATCAAAGCCTTTAAAGGGACCGTCGGTAATGTTAACAGATTCGCCAATCTGGAAGTCGATGGCGTACTTAGGCTCATCAACGCCCATGCGCTTCTGGATCTGCTTGACCTCAGCTTCGCTAATTGGGACAGGCGTAACACCCTCTCCCACAAAGCCAGTTACGTTCGGTGTATTGCGCACGACGTACCAAGAGTCCTCAGTAACATCCATCTGTACCAGTACGTACCCTGGGAAGATGCGACGCTCAACGACCTTACGTTTACCATTCTTGATTTCGATCTGATTCTCTTTAGGAACAATCACATCAAAGATCTTATCGGCCATGTCCATGGTTTCGATACGCTGCTTAATGTTTTCGGCCACGCGGTCTTCGTACCCACTATAGGTGTGAATGACGTACCATTTCTTGTTGGCGGTGCTTTCAGTCATGAGCTAAACCTTTAAAATTAGTTTTTGTAGCATGTTGGAGAACAAGGTGTCGAGCAAGGCAATAAAGGCGGCAAATACAATCGAAAAAACGATAACGGCGGCGGTTAGCTTAATGGCCTGTTTACGATTTGGCCAGGTTACTTTTTGTAACTCGATCCACGATTCTCGGAAGTACTTACGTATTTTTTGCACCTACTCACGCCTCCAAAGGGTAAATTAAAAAGCCTTTTAAGGCTTCAATGTGTCAAGTATATCGAATTATCTACCAGAAGTCAACGCGTAAATAGCCTCGCAACAGAAGAAGCATTGACGATAAGCAGCCCCATGACTATCACCCAAATGACGGTAATACCCCCAAGTAACGTTAGTCGACGACCAACATGGGCCTTTTGCGGTTGGCGACCACTCAACAGATGGCCAAGCTCACTGTCGTATTCGCGGGCAATAATAAAGCGATACAGGCGCAAGAAGTAAACGGCCCCGACTATCAAAATTACGGCCTGCGCCAAGCCGACCACTAGCACGCTACTACTTAAGCCAATCAAGGAATTACCGGCGATATTACTAATAATTGATGCCGGCAAAGCGACCACGAAGCCCACCAGCGTAGCGACGATTAGCCCAGCCGTTAAACGACCAAATTGTCGATTGTAAAGTGTCCAGCCGGTGGTGTAAGCCTGTCGCACGCTTACTTGACCCAATACTATGGCATACGTCGCCATATGACGCGCCGCAAGTAATCCTAGCCACACGTAAGCAACGATAGCATTAGTAAGAATGGCCAAGATTTGCCCGACCACGCCCAGGCTTTTTGTACCCAGAAAGCCAACATTGGCGCCAATGACCAACACCAACGTAATAAAACCGAACACCCAAGTAAGCGCGTCAACAGTAAACATACTGGCCAAGCTCCCTAGGGCGGCTCGACGAGCCTGCACCTCGGTAGTAGCCCGTCGGTCAATAATACGTGATGTTCGGTAAATAATATGCGCCAAGGCGTAATGGTAAACTAAGTAACCAACATACCCAAGAACGCCTGCCCAGGCTAAATACCCAATGAGCGTGGTGGCCCGAAAAGAATTTATTGAGCCGGCCGCCAAGCTTTCGGCCAGAGCATACCGGGCGCTACTAGCAAAACGCGCCATAAACACCACTTCGCATAAGGTGGTTATAAATGCAGCGGCAAATGCTAGCTGAAAACTACGAACTGACGTGACGCTTTTAAAACCATCACGCAATGCCGAAACATGACGAAACTTCTTAGCAACAGGTCGCGTTGCTGGTTGTGGCGCTGGCGGAAGCTCCGTGGCAACAGATGGCTGAACTGGCGCAGTTGCCGCGGGTGGCACATGCCTGCCAATTGGCTTTTTAATTACTGGCTTGGGCTTAGTTGTTCGTAAATCAAGGGCCGGGGCGCTACTAGTGCGCTTTTTGGCTGCGACGCGCGATTGCTCAATAGCTTTTAAGTTTAAAGGCGGCGCGCTAACCCGAGGCTTGGCTGGGGCTTTTTGGGCGATCGCCTTAGGTTGCGGCTTCTTTTTTACCTCTTTTTTAGCACTAATTAACTGCCCGCAGTCGGCACAATAACGTTGACCGGCGGTTTCTATACTGTTGGTTGATGCACAATGGGGGCAGGCGCTGTGACTCATTGCTTTAATTTAAGCACAACCCCGATGAATAAACAATAAAACTAGGCCAGTTTACCGCGCTCTAACGCCGACATTGGCGCAGCCAACGTGCGGGCGGCTAACAAGGCTTTTTTGGCCGGAGTAATCTTGGCTTTACCGGCATCAATCTCAGCTGGGCTTAAATGGCGCATCTGCCGCAACAATTCATAATAATACACGTAGACTAACGCTACGGCCGTGCGCGTACCATGAGGCAAGCTTGGTATGCCAGTCCGTGCCACACGAAAATCTCCCTCGATATCAACCAACACTTGAGCTAATCGCGCTTGATTAAAGGTGTTTTTAGTAACATCCGGGAAGTGCATGCGACCATGTTTCTTATGAGTCTCACCATGAGTTTGCACTAAAATAACCTTGCATATGGCAGCCCCTAATGCTCGAGCGGCTGGCGTGAGTTTGTGAGCCAATACAGCCCGCTTATAGCAGAGAACCTGCAGCACCATGACCCCAACCGCCTCGCCTACTCCACGAATGTAGGCCTTATATTCTCGCACATTATAGGTATCGTTGGTAATTTGCATATTTAAGCTTTTAAACAGCTCCGTAACACATTCTTCATCTATGCCGTACATATGTATAGTTTTAGCAAACGAGCTAATGACTGGATTCATGCTTTTACCATGCTCAAGTGCATCTAGGGTCTGGCTTTTAAATTCTGCAAAATCAGACAGTGCCTTATCAGCATCCTTTTCGCTGGCAATTTGTTGAGCGGTATCGACAAATACATAAATCGAATATAACGCCGCTTGGGTTTTAGTACCAAGCGGACGTAGACCGTCAATAAAGATCTGATGTTCGGGCTGAATGGCTTGTATCGGTGATTTAGACATGGTTCTCTTGATTACTGAATGCATAATTGTACCACATCTGCGATATAAATTAAAGAGTCATAAACGACAGAACGCCGAGATAGTTCAGTTGAACCAGCTCGGCGCCGTCGTATCTTCAGCTCAAATCTTCTCGCCACGTGGGTGGAGGCTCCCATCGATCAGTTTGCGAAGGTTTATCGACATTCGCCGCTATCTCGCGCAACAAGCCATCCATCACCATTTCCCATTCACCGTCCGGGACAACAAGAGGACCGACATCAGGCTTTGACTCTGGATAGGTATCAGGATCACAATGACTAGCCTGAATGGCTTGAGCATTGGTAAAGCATATGCAAGTCACCAAGAAAGATGCGATCAAGCCGGCTGCACACCAGGCGCCATGCTCAGCATCGACATAGTTTACGGTGTTTATTAACAAGTAATAATAACCAAATGTGATTACGCCTGCAATCACAGCAAGGACGTGCCACGCCAATCGAGAATCACCGATAGTGCGAATTTTTGAGATATAGCTCATGCTTTCCCCTCTTGAGCCAAAGGTACGATTTACGAATGTGCTAATAGTAGTCCAAAACATGTTGGTAATCAAGTCATAAGCGGTTGCGCCGAGTGACCATGTAGGTCACCCGACGCGTCCACACCCTGGATCAAGCGGGGATGCCGAAGATCGAATCCGGAACGTCCAGCTCAGGATCCGGCGTCACCTCCAGGTTCAAGGTGGCGACCGGACGCCAGCCCATCCCGGCACCGGCTCGAAGGCCAGCACGGAACAGGTTGCCATCCGCGGCGTCCCGCTCCTTCCAGGCCTCGACGGTCTCGTGGTCTTCTGCCGGGTCGGCCGGCCAGACCAGCCGCTTGAAGCGGAAGACCAGCAAGGCCAGCACCAGTCCGAAGATGAGGAAGCCGGCGAAGTAGCAGGCAGCGTTGTTGGCCAGGTTGGCGAACACACTCGAGACCACGGCCCAGGCGAGGAAGGTCTCGACAACTGCCAGGACGCCGATGGCGATCATGTGGATGATCAGGAGCTGCCGATCGGTCGGGATGAAGGGCTGGTAGGTGGTGTCGACGTGGTTGTCGTTGTCGTTCACTGCAATCCCCCTAAGGGCTCAAGGTGCGGGTCTGCCCCGGCACCAAATGAATAGGTACTCTGAGGCAGAGTGGATACATATTAGCATGAGCATGATAAAAAGTCAAGTGTATCTGGTTTTTTAGCTCTATTTAAGATACAATCGTTGCATGCGTACACTTATAAAAGACCTCCCAAACCACATTGATCAACCCGTAACTGTTCAGGGCTGGCTCCATAAAAAACGCCTCCTTGGCGGCTTAAACTTTATTACTTTACGAGATCGTACTGGCTTAGTACAAATGCTGATCGAGGATAAAGACGAGGTCGAAAAGCTTCGAGGACTCCAGATAGGAACGGTTTTATCGGCTACCGGTTCACCGCAGGTGGATGAACGAGCCGTGGGTGGTGTCGAGATACACAATCCAGAACTAACCGTGATGGTCGCTGTAACAGATGAACCACCAGTCGAGATCGATAAACCGATTAGTCATAAATCCGAACATCTGGACACTCTGTTCGAATACCGCCCTATTTCACTGCGAAACACCCTAGAATCCTCAATATTCCGTCTACGTGGAGAGGTCATGCACGATATTCGAACCTATTTACGATCTGAAGGCTTTGCCGAAATTACCAGTCCTAAAATCGTGGCCGGTGCAGCCGAAGGCGGTGCCGAAGTATTTAAGCTAGATTATTTTGGAAAAGAAGCAACCCTGGCTCAAAGCCCACAACTGTATAAACAGATAATGGTCGGCGCCCTGGAGCGTGTATTCGAAATCGGACCAGCTTATCGAGCCGAAACCAGCGCTACAACGCGTCACGTATCAGAAGTAACCATGCTAGACATCGAGATGGGCTTTATCGAGAGTCATGATGACGTCATGAACGCTATACAGGACTTAGTCTATAACGTTGCCACCAAACTCTATAAGGATGAAGCTGATACACTACGTAAGCTACGTGCCCCTGAGCTGGTCTTAAAACCAGAATTTCCACGCTACACTATGGCCGAGATTCATGAGTTATATCAAAAAGAAACTGGTACCGATGTAAGTAAAGAAATCGATCTGACGCCAGATGAAGAACGTTGGATCTGTGAATACGCCAAACAAAAGCATGGCTGTGAGGCAGTTTTCGCTACCAACCTGCCCAAAAGCAAAATGAAGTTTTACCATATGGCTAATGAGGATGATACTGCTCAATCAGCCGACTTACTGTTCCGCGGTGTCGAGATTGCTACCGTGCCAGTCCGCGAACATCGATACGAAAAACTCGTACAGCAGATGAAGGATGCTGGCATCGATCCCAAAGATCCAGGATTCGCCCCATATTTAAGCGCCTTTAAACACGGTTTGCCGCCACACGGTGGTTGTGGTTTTGGTATCGATCGATTCGTGCAAAAGCTTATTGGCCTCAATAACATCAAGGAAGCCATCGCCTTCCCGCGTGATCTTAACCGCCTCACTCCGTAATAGAGCGTGTTACATTAGTCGTTTCGGAGTTTAGCGGCCACTTCCTCTAAATTAGAATTTGCTGGTCGATTCGTCGCCGTAAACTCAATATCTGCATTCTCATGGCGAGGAATAATGTGCATATGGAAGTGATCCACGTCAACGCCGGCAGCTATAAAATAGAATCCTTCTGCCCCAAGCGGCGCCTTAAAGTTGCTAGCAAGATCTTTAGCCAATACACTGACTTTGGCGACTAGTTCATCTGGGGTTTCTAACATGTTTTTATAATGACTTTTTGGCACAACCAATGTGTGACCAGTGGTCCACGGATTAATATCGAGGAAAGCCACCACCAGATCATCTTCATAAACTTTATGGGCTGGAATTTCTCCCGCGGTTATCTTACAAAATACACAGTCGTTCATATACCCTCCAAGTTATAAATGGCAGGGGTGGCAGGATTCGAACCCACGACACTCGGTTTTGGAGACCGATGCTCTACCAACTGAGCTACACCCCTCTATTTGGACTTACCTATTATATACTAGCTGCTCTTGATATGACAGAGTCCCGGCAGAGCCGGAGCTCCGTCGGGACTTACTTACTGATCAGACCGGAATGAATCTGCGCAGGGGTAGCAACTTCTGCACTAGATTGTCAGCATGGTGGCCGCCGTAGCGGAGGGCCGTTAAACGCAGCCGATGTGACCAGGCGCCATGCTCCTGGCAAAGCACAGCTGCTGGATACAGCCACGACGAGGCCACCTCTTTCTCGCCTGCTTCATACAAAGCATTGATGTAGTAGACGAGGTTAAACAGTTCTTGTGCACCTTCTCCCCTAGAGCGTAATTGCTCATGGGCCAATTCGAAACATGTTAGGGCTTCCGGCAATCTACCCATACGCTGCAACACTCTACCCTTAAACCCTAGCGATGAGGCGAAAGGTACTGGATGATCGATGAGCTTTCGCATAGAGACATCAAGCGTGTCGAGGGCAGTCTCGTGCTGACCTAGCAAGCTCAACACATCTGCCAAATCACGAAGAATATTGCCGATGGCTAAGTCGCCTTCGGCAGCGTCCATAGCCTTTAGTAGGGCTAATTCAGCTCGCCTTAGTGCGCCCGACATCTTTAATGTAACGCCCATCATGTGCAGAGCTTTACATCTCTCTTCTTGCGTCGCAGCTAGTTTTTCGGCTTGCCGATATTTCTTGACTGCCCGGCGACAATGCCAGCGGTTTCGCTGGATTTCTGCTTCGTTGTACACTCTGTCGAAGGAGTTCATAAGTTGACCATCTTTCTGGAGAGAACTGCACTATAATACCACAAAACACCTGTATAGTACAGGTGTTTTGTGGATTAAGTAGTAAAACTACTTACTTTCGGTAAATGTAATGTGCTTACGCAGGCGAGTAGAATACTTCTTGAGACTGAGGCGCTCGGTAGTATTCTTAGGATTCTTGCTGGTCATATAAACCGTGCTAGGATCTTCCTTGCTGCGAAGAGCGATGTATGGGCGATTTCGCTTTGGCATGATTCTCTTACTTTCTTACTTATTATTCAAATAGATAAATGGAGCCCAGAGCGAGGATTGAACTCGCGACCCCTTCCTTACCATGGAAGTGCTCTACCACTGAGCTATCTGGGCAAGCAGATTCATGGTGCCGGGTGAGAGATTCGAACTCCCGAAGGCGTACGCCAGCTGATTTACAGTCAGCCCCCGTTGACCGCTTGGGTAACCCGGCAAAATATGAATCGTTTTACTATCTGGAGCCGACGGAGGGACTTGAACCCACAACCTACAGTTTACAAAACTGTTGCTCTGCCAATTGAGCTACGTCGGCGTGTTTTCAACCTGAACATCATACCATTTCGGCGATTATTGTTCAAGACGCTTGAGGCGTTCTAGCGCCGCTTGCGCCTTGGCGGGCTGCCCGGCCTGCTTGTAGCCCTCGGCCAAGGCCATCAAGGTATGCCGGTTTACTTCCAAGTCGGCAGCGCGCTCGTAAGCCTTAACCGCTTTTGCCACATTGGAAATCTTTTGAAAGGAACGCCCAAGCGCCACGTAGCCGCGAGCGCTGGCATCGAGCATCAGGGACTTCTGAAAGGCGCTAATGGCTTTAATGTAATTACGATTTTCGTACATAACCACGCCTAATTGATGGAAATGTTCGCTTGTTGGAGAAAGTTGGGCGATAATCTGAATACAATCGACCATATCGGTAGTCTTGCCAAGAGCACGATAGATAGTTGCCAGCCGCTGATACAAAACGACATTCTTATGATCAGTCTTGAGCGCCTCAACGTACAACGACTCGGCTTCCGTATAGTTCTTTTCGGCAAATAATTGTTCAGCACGCTCAAATGTACTAGCCATCTTAGGCTCCTTGGTTTGTACATTTTTAGGACGAGCGCTGACCTGCAGGTTGTTCATGGATCGATAGAGCAAAACAAAGGCTATAATAACGAGAATAAAGGCAATTATCATAGTCGTATCATCAGCTCCGTTAACGCGTGTTTACTAGCAACATTAGCACTAGCGTATATAAAATAGTTTTGCATAGACTGCAGCGCTTGGCTAGAGGCATTTTTGTTTTTGACGGACTGCGAGACTAAATGGGCTAACCAGTCGACAATCTCAGATAGGTTCTTATCCGTGGCAAGCTTATCAACTAACAACATTCGCTCAAACGGAGCGGCAGAGAGTATCTCTTGAGCCGAATCACGGATATCTTTTTGTATATCCAAATGTATATCCGAAATGATATCCGCATTTTCCATTACCCCAGCTCGCCCCCGCGCTAATTCAGGCAATCCAGAAACAGGCCTCATATAAATAGTCTGGCAACGCGATTTAATAGTGGGCAGCACCCCTTGGGCATTACCCAAAAGTAGCAAGAAAACCGTATTTTCTGGTGGCTCTTCAATGACCTTTAGCAGTGCGTTTTGGGCGGGAATCGTCATACGTTCCGCCGACTCAATAATCACAATGCGCGTAATATTAGCTCGATTTGACCGCTTAGCTAGGCTACTAACTACTTCATGGGCCATTTCGATGGTTATAACGCCCTTGCCGTTGGGCTGGAGGTGTATTCGATCAAATGGGCGACTCTGCAGGCCCTCGGCCACATACAGCGCGCCAGCACGCTTACCGCTATGGAGCGGGCCTACCAACATATAGCAGGCCCGCGGCGCAGCCACAATTGCATCCAAATCGGCTTTGGTTTTTGGATGGGCTACCAGTTGATTCATACTACTATTATACTCGGCTGCGGATCTTTTGTAAGAGAGCCTGGAGTTCATCTGGTAATGGTGCCTCTACACGTACCTTGGTGTTATTAGGAGAAACAAACTCCAGTTTGGCGGCATGCAGAAAGTATCGCCCCAGGTCCAAAAACGAGTCGGCACCATAGAGCTTATCCCCCACTATTGGATGTCCGAGGTGAGCCAAATGAGCTCGCAACTGATGAGTCCGGCCGGTAGTCGGCTTGGCCTCCACCAGGTCATAATTGCCTATACTTTCAAGCACCCTGTAGGCAGTCTCGGCGGTTTTGCCGTGCGGATCGGCCACCCTCTTGAGCGGATGCGTCTTAGACCGAGCCAATGGCACACGAACAATAGCCTCGGTCTCTTTAAGATGCCCAACTACCAACATGAGGTAGGTTTTTTTAACCTTTCGCTCCGAGAATTGCTTTTGCATGTAATCTTTAGCTGCCTTGCTTTTAGCCAGCACAATTAAGCCCGAAGTGTTGCGATCGAGACGGTGCACAATGCCGGGCCGGACGGCGTCATCGTCGGTTGTTTCGGCAACGATGGCGTCGACGACGGTAGCTTCGGTTTGATTAGCGCTCGTCGGATGTACTAACATACCCGCTGGTTTAATAACGACCTTTATATCGGGGTCGTCATAAACAACTTCTAAATCTGGCCGGGGTCGTACTTGTTTTGCGTCTAAGATATCTAAATGGATATCTTTTTGAATATCTACACTTGGCTTTGTCACTACCTTTCCGTTTATAGATACCTTGCCGTCCTGGATAAGTTGCTTGGCATGGGCTCGAGTTGTAGGAAGCTGCGCGGCTACAGCGGTATCAAGTCGCATTACCTAATCAGCGCAGAGGCTTCGTTAAGATCTTTTTTGGCGCCGAGGATAATCAGGCGATCGCCCGGGTAAACCACCTCTTTGCCGCTGGGACTAACTTTACTGGTGCCGTCCACCCCATTAATAGCAATAACGGTGGCGCCCTTAATATTAGCATCAGATAATGATTGCCCAAGGCGGTGTCCGGACAACTTAGAATGTTCGCCCACTACCATTTCTTCGACCTCCAAGTCGCTTTTTCCCTTGTTGCTAATAATATCCATGTAGTCGATGACGTTAGGGCGTATAGCCATATTCGCCATATGATACCCACCAATCTGATACGGCATGGCCACCCGATTAGCTCCAGCGGTTTTTAGCCTACCTATGTTTTCTTCGCGATTAGCTCGGGCCACGATGTATAAATCCGCATTAAAGTCGCGCGCTGCCAAGGTCACCAATAGGTTGTCTGGATCGTCGCCAAGGGTGGCTATAAGGCCCGCAGCTCTATCAAGCCCAAGTTTTTCCAGAACATTATGATGCGTACAATCGCCCAAGAAAGTGACGAGGCCGTCTGCATTAGCTTTCTCCAGTCGTTTAAGATCAGTATCCACAACGACAAACTTAACTCCCTCGTTTTCGAGTTCTTTAGCGACCTGCACGCCAACTCGGCCCCAGCCACAAACGATATAATGATTTTTCATGCGGTCGATTTTTGCTTGCATACGCCTTCGTTTTACACTATCACCAATACCAATCATACTTTCTGCCAGCAGTTTGAGCAAATATGCCACCACCAATAAGCTTGAAATTGTGAGGAATACCACCAACAAACGACTATCGCTATCTTTAAAGCCATAGTGGTCAAAATGTGCGAGCATAATCATAATCGTCTGATACGTGGATTCGGCCACCGAAATATGTTCGTAATGAACAAAGCCGACAATACCAATAATAGTCAGTGCTGCCGTTAACCCCAGTACCAGAATAAATTTCCGAAATGTGCTCACATATGCATTATAGCGGTTATGGCTTTATTGGGGAAGCACTCCATAGCCTACAAGACCCTTTACGCCCGACTTAAGCTCTTGTGTAATCACACGCAGCCGTCCATATTCATTGCCACCTATAGTGGTAATCTTAGCGCCATCCACCTTTAAAACAATATTGGTATGCTGGCGGGACATATTAAAAGATGAGGTGTTAACGTAAATTGCTACATCACCGACCTTAGGCGTGTAACCGGCTGCATCTTTGAATCTACCCTTACTCTTATAGTACTCACGCAGCGTTAGTACACCCGGTATGCGCCAACCGCCAGAATTAGGGTTAACCAGCGGGCTACCAGCCTCGCGCATCACCCAGCTTACATAATCGGCACACCAGGGTTCACGGACCCCATTGCTATAGGTAAGAACATTCTCATCATAGCTAATGGGTTTTTTAGCATATTCTTGGCGAGACACCCCTATAATTCGTTTTTGTACATCAGAAAGATTGTTGGTATCGACATCTGGAAATTCTTCCATGCTTACGTCAAGGTGATGAGCCATCCAGCCTTCGGCACTCCTACGCATGGCAACCCCAGAAAGTGATCGTACCCATAACAAACCGATGATCACTACAGTGGCCAAAACCAAGACTATAAGATAGGTACGTTTATTCTTCATGCATCTATCATACCAAAAAACTCCCTCGCAGGAGTTTGATTGGAGTCGAAGTGACTTAACGCTTACTAAATTGTGGAGCTCGACGAGCCTTTTTAAGACCGTATTTCTTACGTTCCTTCTCACGAGGATCGCGAGTCAAGAGGCCAGCCTTCTTAAGAGTTGGACGCAAGTCGGCGTTAAGCTCGATGAGCGCACGAGCAATACCCAGAACGGCTGCATCGGCCTGACCACCCTTGCCGCCACCTTTGGCATGGATGCTTACTCGGAGCTTGTTCTCGAAGCCAGCTTCGGTCAGAACCTTAGTAATGCGACTTTCCAGGGTAGCATTATTGAGGTATTCGGCCATGGGCATATCGTTAATAACGATATCTTTGCCATCGGTGTACAAACGTACCGTAGCAATAGCTTCTTTACGTCGGCCAAGGCCATAGTAATAGTTCTTTGAGTCAGCCATTATTTAGCCTCCAATTTAAGCTCTTTGGGTTGCTGTGGAGCGTGTGGATGCCGATCAGTAGCATACACCTTAAGGCGCTTAAGACGCTCGTCACGTAGCTTATTCTTAGGCAACATACCAGAAACAGCGTGCTCAATGACCTGAGTTGAGTCCTTAGCCATTTGAGCTTCGAGCGAAATCTCTTTGATGCCGCCTGGATAGCCAGTGTGGCGGTAGTACTTCTTATCTACGAGCTTGTTACCAGTTACAACCAGTTTGTCGGAATTAATAACCACCACAAAGTCACCACAGTCGATATGACTGGTGTACATCGGCTTATCTTTACCGGTCAGCTTAGTAGCAACTTGGGTAGCGAGACGACCCAGGGTTTGGCCTGCGGCATCAACAACATACCAGTTGCGGGTTACTTCGGTTGGTTTTGCGGAATATGTCTTTAACATTATGCTGCCTTCTTTTCTGCAGTCTTCTTAGCAGCTGGTTTCTTCTCTACCTTCTTAGCTGCAGGTTTCTTGGGAGCTGCTTTAGCTTCTTCTTTTACGGGAGCGGTGGCCTTCTTTTCTGGAAGTACCAGCTGAATAACGGCCATTTTGGCGTTATCGCCGCGTCGGTTAGCAATCTTAATGATGCGAGTGTAGCCACCATTGCGATCTTTCCACTCTGGAGCCAGCTCGTAGATCATTTTTTGTGCGGCAACTTCGGTCAGAATTACCGAACGGAGTTGGCGTTGATTATGCAAATCACCTTTTTTGGCCTTGGTAACCAGCTTCTCAAATTGAGGAGCAATTTCTTTGGCTTTTGCTTCGGTGGTAGTAATACTTTCGTGCATTACAAGCGAAGTCAGCAAACCACGAACCAAAGCCTTGCGTGGGCCGGCCTCTAACTGTAATTTACGTCCTTGGTATCCGTGGCGATGCATGATTAGTCCTCTTGATTAAAGCCGAGCTCAGCCAGCTTCTCCTTAACTTCGTCATACGCCTTGCTACCAAAACCTTTGAGTTCACGTAGTTCGGTATCGGTCAGCTGACGCAGCTCTTTAACCGTCTTAATATCGTTATTGATCAGCGCATTGCTGGTTCGTGGCGTAAAGTTAATCTCTTCGATCAAAACATTGTCACCGGTAGCTTCACTAGCTTCTTCACCCGCCACAGCGCCAGCAACTACTGGGTTACCCGCTACAACAGAAAGTTGACCAACAAGGATGCTAGCTGCCTGAGTTACGGCGTCTTCAGGGGTGATGGTGCCATCGGTTTCTACTTCGAGAATGAGCTTATCGAGGTCGGTAATTTGTCCGACACGAGTATTTTCGACATTGTAGCGTACACGAACGATTGGGCTATATAGGGCGTCCATAGCAATCATACCGACTTCGAGCTTTTCGCCTTCACGTTGCTCTACCGGAACGTAGCCACGACCCTTTTCGACGCGAATTTCCATTTGCAACTTGGCTTTAGCGCCATCAATTGTGGCAATGTGCAGATCCGGATTTACAACCTCAACATCAGCTGAAGTTACGATGTCGGCAGCAGTTACTTCGCCCTTGCCGGTTTTATTAATCGTAACAGTCTGTACGTCATCGCCGTAGACCTTAAAGCGCAGTCGCTTAAGGTTAAGGATGATTTCGACTACGTCTTCTTTAATTTCGTCGAGAGCAGAAAATTCATGGCTGGCGCCTTCAATTTTGACGGCAGTAGCAGCGGCACCACTTAAACTCGAGAGCAGGACGCGACGCAGGCTATTGCCCAACGTCATGCCATAACCTGAGTACAGGGGTTCCACAGCAAAACTAGCACGATTTCCTTCGGACTTAATCTTCTTTAGTTCTGGGGTGTGAATGTCGTATAACACGTTGTACCTCTTTAAATTACCTTGAATAGAACTCAATAATGAGTTGCTCGTTAATATCTAAATCAATCACGTCTTCGCGGACAGGCAGTCCGGTGACGGTAGCGGTTTGCTTCTTGGCGTCCCAGCTAATCCAGCGGTTTTGATCGCTGTTAGCGGCAAGCCCCTCAAGAACTGGCTTAAAGTATTCGTTCTTGGCGCTTTTGGGGCGAATGGTAATAACATCACCAGCCTTGACGCGTATTGAGGGAATATCAACACGGCGGCCATTCAGCATGAAGTGACCATGAGTTACCAGTTGTCGAGCAGCTCGGCGTGAACTGGCTAACCCAAGTCGGTATACGGCGTTATCCAGGCGTTGCTCGAGCAAGACGATCAGGATTTCGCCCGATACGCCTTCGCGACGCTCGGCTTCTTTAACCAGCTTAACGAATTGCTTCTCGAGCAAACCATAGCTGCGCTTTACTTTCTGCTTTTCACGAAGCTGTACAGCGTATTGGCTGAGTTTGCTGCGCATGCCGCTTTGGCCATGCTCACCAGGGCCATATGGACGCTTTGTGAGGCCCTTAATAGCCTTAGGATGCAGCGCAACCTTCTCGCGACGACTCTGCTTGACGATAGGGGTCATATCACGGGCCATTAGACTCTCCTTGCCTTTCGGGGACGGCAGCCATTGTGTGGAATACCGGTCACATCTTTAATACTGGTTACTACTACGCCGGTTGCCTGCATGGCACGAATAGCCGACTCGCGGCCACTACCAACACCACGTACCAAGACATCGACACGAGCAAGACCATAATCCTTAGCGGCGGTAATAGCTTTTTCGGCAGCCATCTGGGCAGCATACGGAGTTGATTTGCGGCTCCCCTTAAAGCCGGCAGCACCAGCGCTAGCAGCGGCCAGCAGATTACCTTTGGAATCGGTTACAGAAATAATGGTGTTGTTAAAGCTTGCCTGAATATGAACAGTACCGACGCTAATGGTCTGCTTGATCTTCTTTCTTCGGGTAGTACGTTTGGTTGCTGTTGCCATTCTAATTCCTTATGTCTTTGCTGCTGCTTTTTTACGACCACTGCCCATAGTGACCTTCTTGCCACGGCGGGTACGAGCGTTGGTTTTGGTTCGTTGACCATGAGCTGGCAGATTCGCTTTATGACGACTACCGCGGTACGAACCAATATCCTTAAGGCGCTTAATGTTGAGCGACACCATGCGGCTCAAATCACCTTCAACCTGCAGGTTCTTGTCGATATACTCACGCAGCTTAACGGCGTCAGCTTCGCTCAAATCCTTGGCACGAGTATCTGGGTTAACGCCAGTCTCTTTAAGTACTTTTTGGCTGGTGGTTAAGCCAATACCATAAATATAGGTGAGCGCTATCTCGATGCGCTTATCGTTGGGGAGGTTTACACCTGAAATACGAGCCATTAACCCTGCCTTTGCTTATGTTTAGCGATTTCGCAAATAACTCGAACTACACCTTCGCGGCGGATGACTTTGCACTTTTCACACATGGGCTTTACGCCTGCTCGTACCTTCATGATTCGTCCTTGTTACTTGCTTTATCTTCTGTACTTACTACTATCGGTGACGATAGGTTATTCGACCTTTAGTCAGATCATAGGGAGTCATTTCAAGAGTGACTTTATCTCCCGGCAGGATCTTGATGTAATGCATCCTTAACTTGCCGGCGATATGAGCCAAAATAACGTGACCGTTAGAAAGCTCCACCCTAAACATTGCGTTGGGTAAAGTTTCCAGAACGGTTCCTTCAACTTCAATTACTTCCTTTGTATCTGCCATATGTCTTTACTACAATTATGTATTATAGACTACGGAAGGGCTCTCGGTCAAGGCTTTTACAGATAAAAACAACATAAAATATCCTTTAATGACCTAATACTCTTCGTAAGCCGTGGTTATTGCCTGCGATTCGACCTGTCGCATGGTTTCGATAGCTACACTCACTACAATCAGCAATCCCGTTCCGCCCACCGTCAGGGTGGCTGTTCCAGATAAACGCTGAGCAATAAATGGTAAGATTGCGAGTATACCCAGCCCAAGCGCGCCTGCGAGGGTGATCCTGGTCAGAACTTTACTCAGGTACTCGGATGTCTGTTTACCGGGACGAATACCGGGGATGAACCCACCCTGCTTTTGCAGGTTTTCGGCGATTTCGTCCGGCTTAAAGACAATTGAGGTATACAGATAGGTAAAGGCCACCACCAGCACAAAATACGTCACAGCGTACCAAGGGCTGGTCTGGGCAAAGATTGTGCCCAAGGATTTGGCAAAATTAGCCAACCACGCACTAGACGCGTTACTAAATAACTGACTAATGAAGCCTGGTATAGAAAGGAGCGCCAAGGCGAAGATGATGGGGATCACCCCGGCAGTAATGACGCGCAGCGGTAAGTGCGTATCGACCCCACCATAGGCCTGGGTGCCACGTGTCCGACGCGCATAGGATACCGGAATATTGCGCTGCCCCTCATTGAGCATCACCACAAAGTAGACCACCGCTAAGCTAGCAGCGACAAATGGTATGAGTGTATAGATTTTAGTGGCATCTCCGCTAACCAGGGTCTGAATTTGACTAAAACTACTGGGGAGCTGCGATACAATACCAGCAAAAATTATGAGCGATATACCATTACCAATGCCCTTCTTGGTAATCAGTTCGCCGATCCACATCAAGAGCATACTGCCGGCAGTAATCGTGGCAATCATCAGGGCCCACTGAGCAATGGTTGGATTGCCGATTAAATCAGTATTAGCGACGCGTAACGAAGTCTGCTTAATCAGGAAAATCATTGCCACGGATTGGGCCAATGCCAAGGGCAGCGTCAGCCAACGGGTATACTGATTAATCTTTTCGCGCCCAGCCTCGCCCTCTTTGCCCAAGGCCTCGAGACTCGGCACAACCTGCTGCAGTAACTGCATAATAATCGAGGCATTAATGTATGGGCCGACACCCATCAAAATAATTGAGAAGTTGGTGAGAGCCCCACCAGAGAATAGGTTGGCGACGCCAAGCAGTTGATTGGAGTTAAAGAGAGTCTTTAGGAATCGCGCCAGGGCAGCATTGTCGGGAACCGGTACCGGCACATGAGCCAGTAACCTAAAAATCGCCAGTAAGAAAATTACCACGAGGGCTTTTTTTCGTAATTCTGGCGATTTATAGACTTGCTTCCATGCAGCAAGATTCATAGATTACTCCTTAGGAGCTGGGGTTTTGGATTCGACCTTGGTAGCTTTTTTAGCTTCCATAGGTACGATGTGCACGCTACCACCAGCGGCTTCAACGGCTGTGCGGGCGGCAGTACTGGCTGCTTGCACCGTAACAGTCACTTTTTTACTGAACTTTTCTTCGCCTTGGCGAGCTAACAATTTAACTGGCTGAGTAGTTGAAGAAATCAAACCGGCTGCGCTCAGCTCGGCGATACCAAATGTAGCACCTTCGTGGCGAGCGAGCTGCTCTAAGTTTACCACTTGATAGGTAGTTTGGGTACGTGGCTTAAAGCCGCGCTTTTTAGGAAGTCGTTTGGCAAGTGGGTTTTGTCCACCCTCAAAACCAAGGCGTACACCGCCGCCAGTACGAGAGTTTTGACCCTTAGTACCGCGACCAGCAGTCTTACCCTGACCAGCCGAAATACCACGACCGACGCGCTTCTTGTTTTTTCCGGCGGTTAGATCAAGTTCATGAATCTTCATTACTTATCCTCCTTGACGGCTTTGCGTGTCGCAGTTGCTCGCAAGCTTTTAAGAGCTTCGATGGTAGCATAGGCGGTGTTAACCTTATTGCTTGATCCAAGTGACTTACTGAGTAAATCATGGATACCAGCAATTTCTACAACGTTACGGATAGCGCCACCGGCAATAACACCGGTACCTTCGCTCGCTGGCTTAAGCAGCACGCGAGCACCCGAGAAGCGAACTTCGACCTCATGAGGAATGGTGCGGTTTACAAGCGGTACGGTAATCATGTCGCGCTTAGCCTTGGCAACAGCCTTAGCAATTGACGACTGTACTTCACCGCCCTTACCCACGCCAACACCGACGCGACCGTTACCATCACCGATAACTACCGTAGATCGGAAGCGGAAGCGACGACCACCCTTTACCACACGGGTAACGCGATCAATGGCTATTACTTTTTCTTCAAATTCTTTTGGTTCTCGTTCGAAAGCCATGATTAGAACTCCAATCCATTTTTACGAGCTGCTTCGGCCAAAGCGTGCAAACGGCCGTGGTATAGCTTGCCGTGTCGATCAAATACAACAGTAGTGATCTTTTTAGCCTTGGCGGCCTTGGCGATCTGTTCGCCGATGGCAGCTGCTTTTTCGGTCATAGTGCCTTTAGCATCAGATTTAACAGTGGTGGCGTAGGCCAAGGTCGTAGCTGTCTCATCGTTAATAATCTGAGCGGTAATGTTCTTATTTGTGATAGCCACGCTCAGGCGAGGGCGAGCTTCGGTACCTCGAACTTGCGAGCGAACTCGAGCGATGCGGCGTTGTAATTTTCGTGCTTTATCCATATCTCTCTCCTATCCCTTGGTTGCCGTTTTACCAGCTTTGCGACGGATGTGCTCGGTGGCATATTTAATACCTTTACCCTTGTAAGGCTCTGGCTTTTTAAGTTGGCGAATATCAGCAGCTACCTGACCAACAAGCTGTTTGTCGGCGCCGCTAATGGTAATTACATTCTTCTCTACCTTGCCATCAATGTTTTCTGGAAGCTCATAGACTACTGGATGCGAGAAACCGAGTGACATGGTAAGGGTTTTACCAGCCAAGGCGACACGGAAACCAACACCGTTGACCTCGAGCTGCTTACTAAAGCCAGTGGCAACACCGTTAACGGCATTACTCACGAGGGTGCGCATTAAACCGTAGCTTTTAGCAGTATCGTTGTTTTCTACGGCCTTAGTAAGGCGCAGCTCGTTCTCTTGCTGGGCAATTTCGATACCGGGCATGAGCACGACACTGAGTTCGCCGAGCGGACCGGTGCTTTTGACGACATTACCATCAATAACAACGGTTACGCCGGTAGGAATTGTGATAGGTTGACGACCAATACGACTCATGACGCTACCATACCTTACAAATTAATTCACCGCCGAGGCCAGCCTTACGAGCCTGGAAGTCGGTCATCAGACCTTTTGAAGTACTGACGATGACGATACCGCGACCACCCAAGACTTTAGGAATCTTATCGGCAGGGCTATATACACGGCGACCTGGCTTACTGACGCGCTCCAGAGCGGTAATTGGAGCTAGCTCCATGTCGGTAATCAGGTTAACTACCAGCAACTTAGCCACACCTTCGCCGGCGACTTCGTAGCCACTTACAAAATTCTGATCTTTCAGGATTTTAGCAATTGCTTCCTTCATCTTGGAATACGGCATTGCTACCTGAGTCTTACCGCCCGTCAAGCTGTTGCGGATGCGAGTAAGCATGTCTGAAATTGGATCGTTTACCATACTCATCTCCTTACCAACTAGCTTTCGTTACACCAGGGATTTGACCCTGTGATGCGTGCTCACGGAAGGTCACACGACTTAAACCGAATTTACGCATATAACCACGTGATCGACCAGTCAGTTCACAACGATTGTGTAGACGGGTTGGGTTGGCGTTGCGAGGCAACTTTGCCAAACCTTCGCGGTCACCGGCGGCCAGCAAAGCTTCGCGCTTGGCGGCGTATTTGGCAACCAATTTTTGGCGCTTTAATTCGCGCTGTACTAATGCTTTTCTAGCCATTATGCATTCCTCCTAAATGGGAAGCCCATTAATTCTAATAATTTTTTACCTTCTTCAGCACTCTTAGCCGTGGTAATGATGTTTACCTGCAGACTATGACTATTGCTGGCGTCTTCGTAGCTAATTTCTGGGAAGATTGCCTGCTCGCGAATACCGAGGCTATAGTTACCAGCCTGATCAAAGGCGGTGTCCGAAATACCGCGGAAGTCACGGATGCGAGGCAGGTCAATGGCAACCAGGCGATCCAAAAAGTCGTACATGCGCTCGCCGCGCAGTGTAACCATGGCGCCGATTTTGTTACCATCACGCAGCTTAAAACCAGCAATACTGTTTTTAGCTACGGTTTCTACCGGCTGCTGACCACTAATCTGGGTCAAGGTCTTAAGAACTACTTCCAGATGCTTGCTGTCGCCGGTTGCCCGACCGACACCAGCGTTAATGACAACCTTGGTAACCTTAGGAATCTGATGGACGTTCTCGTACTTAAACTCATCACGCAGAGCAGTCATGATTTCGTTCTGATATTTTTCACGTAAGCGATTCATGATCTACTCCTTTCCCTTCTTAGGCTCTTTATCATCTTTCTTGTCTTCCTTTTTGGCTTCAGCCTTTTTAGGCTTGGCTGGGGCAGCCATTTTACCGACACGGAATACGCGCTCCTTGCCCTTAGCAGTTACATTGTAGGCAATGCGAGCTGGCTTACCAGTCTTAGGATCAATAACCATTACCTTTGAGGCATCAATTGCTTTAACAATTTCCAGGATACCGCCCTTAGGGTTCTTTTGGCTTGGCTTGGTGTGCTTTTTAATAATGTTCACACCTTCTACAACCACTTTGTTCTCCTTGGGAACAACGGCTACGACCTTACCGGTCTTACCCTTGTCGCGGCCAGCAATTACGACAACCATATCATCTCGTCGAAGTTTCATTACAGTACCTCCGGAGCAAGACTTACGATCTTCATGTAGCCAGCATCACGCAACTCACGACCAACTGGTCCAAAGATACGAGTACCTCGTGGCTTGCCTTCTTTATCTACCAATACGGCAGCGTTTTCATCAAAGCGGATGCTTGAACCATCGGCGCGGCGGGTAATCTTAGTAGTGCGCACCACTACAGCACGTACAACTTCTTTTTTCTTAGTGTTGCTACCTGGCAAAGCAGCCTTAACACTGCAAATAATAACGTCACCGATACCAGCGTAGCGACGACGGCTACCACCGAGCACCTTAATACACAGCAAATCTTTGGCGCCGCTGTTGTCGGCTACTTTGAGTCGTGTTTCTGATTGAATCATCTTACGCCTCCACCTCAGTTACGCTGATCTTGCGAGCCACAGTAAAGTGCTTATCGCGACTTAAACGACGGGTTTCGCTAATTTCAACCAAGTCACCAACTTTGTATTCATTTGCCTCATCATGAGCCTTGAATTTGGTTGTAACCTTATATTTCTTGCGGTAAATTGGGTGTTCTTTGGTAGCCTTAACTGCCACTACGACTGTCTTGTCCATGGCATCAGAGACTACAACACCGTGTAAT